>JBOGDX010000028.1:0-13116 GCA_050743225.1 Actinomycetes bacterium
CGCACCAGCAGCCGGGCCGCCGGCCAGCCGAGCCGGCCGACGAGGCCGAACGGCAGGTCGATCCACTCCGACCACACGACGCGCGCGCGTCGTTCGCCGAGCGGCTGGACCTCGAACGCCCCTGCCCCGCGGACGACCCGGCCGGTGTGCCGGACCACCGCGCGCCGTGGTGGCTCCCAGACGGTGATGGTCATGGTGTCGAGGAAGCCGAGGCGGCCGACACCGGTGAACGCGGAGACGGACTCACCGGCCGCGTGGCCGCCCTCGGCGCGGGTCAGCAGCATCCACCGGTGGTGGACGTCCCAGTCGGTGAGGACGTCCCACACCTCCTCCGCGGGAGCAGCCACGACCTGGGTGACGACGAGCTCCGCCACGCGTCAGCCCTCCCGCGCGCCCGGCGTCGGGCGCTGCTCGAGCTCGACGATGCGGGCGTCACGAGCGTCGAGCTCCGTGACCAGGCGGTCGAGCACCTCGTCGACCTCGTCCATGCGATAGCCGCGGAACGCGACGGAGAACCGGAGCCCGTCGACCGACGCCCGGTCGACCGGGCCGGCCGGCAGGGCACCCCGCGGGGACCGGTCCGGGTGCACGGTGGCCATCGAACCGCCGCCGCCCGCGGCGACGACGGCGATCGCGGCGACGACGGCCAGCAGGACGAGGAGCAGCACGATCGACACGATGCCGATCGTGCCACGCTGTGACCATGACGTTGCGGCTGGGCGGGCGGGAGCTCGCCGTCGACGAGCTCGCCGTCATGGGCATCGTCAACCGCACGCCCGACTCGTTCTTCGACCAGGGCGCATACATCGACGACACAGCGGCGATGGCCGCTGTCGACGCGGCGGTCGAGGAAGGCGCGGTCCTCGTCGACATCGGCGGGGTCAAGGCCGGGCCCGGCGCGGACGTGCCGGTCGACGAGGAGGTGGCACGGACCGCGCCGTTCGTGGCGGCCGTGCGGCGGCGGCACCGTGACCTGGTGATCAGCGTCGACACCTGGCGGGCGCCGGTCGCCCGCGCGGTGTGCGAAGCGGGCGCCGACCTGCTCAACGACGCATGGCAGGGCGCCGACCCTGGCCTGGTCCGTGTCGCGGCGGAGTTCGGCGCCGGTGTCGTCTGCTGCCACGCCGGCGGGCTGCCGCCGCGGACCGACCCGCACCGGGCCGCCTACGACGACGTGGTGGCCGACGTGGTGAGGACCGTCACCGATCTCGCCGAGCGGGCGGTGCGAGCCGGCGTACGACGCGACGCAGTGCTCGTCGACGCGGCGCACGACTTCGGCAAGAACACCTACCACTCCCTCGAGGTCACCCGACGTCTCGACGAGCTGGTCGCCACGGGTTGGCCGGTGCTCGTCGCGGTGTCGAACAAGAAGTTTCTCGGCGAGGTCCTCGACGCGGACAAGGACAACCGGCTCGAGGCGTCGCTCGCGGCGACGACGATCTGCGCGTGGCACGGCGCACGTGTGTTCCGGGCGCACCAGGTGCGGGCGACGCGGCGGGTGCTCGACACCGTCGCCGCGGTCCGGGGAACCCGGCCCCCGGCCGTCTCGCGCCGCGCGCTGGCCTGAAGCCGCTACTCGTAGACCAGCTTCTGCGGGCCCGGGTAGATCCAGGACAGGGCGTCGCGCATCCGGTCCCGCCAGTTCTCCCAGCTGTGCCCGTCTCGCGCCTCGACGTAGCGGACGTCCATGCCCGTCGACTCGAAGGTGGGGACCATCGACCTGTTGCGGATGATCAGTGGTTCGTAGACACCGCAGCTCACGAACAACCGGTCGGCGACGCGGCGCGGCCGGGCGCGGTAGCGGTTGACGAACTTGACGACCGGGTCGAACGCCGGACCGCCGCCGTGATCGGTGCCGATGTCGGTGAAGACGAACGACCCCGACATCAGAGCGAGCGAGCCGTACGTCTCGGGCGAGCGGTTGGCGGCCGAAAGGGCCGCAACTGCGCCGAAGCTCGACCCGAGAAGGCACCGGCCGGACCGCTGACCGACCAGCGGGAAGTCGACCTCGAGCCGGGGCAGCAGCTCGCTCGTCAGGAAGCGTGCGTGACCCGTCGAGTCGGCGTACTCGGTCAACCGGTCCCCGGGACTGACGAACGCGACGACCGTCTCGGCCACGTCCAGCCGGTGGATCAGGTTGTCCAGCACGACCTTGGCCGCGGCGTACTGCAGGAAGTCGCCGCCGTCGTGCACCACGAGCAACGGGTAGGTCGCGGTCCGGCGGAAGCGAGCCGGCAGGTAGACCGTGAGATGGCTGTCCCGGCGCAGCGCCTTGCTGGGCAGCACGAGGTCGACGAGCTCCCCGGCCCGGGCGTCGGGGTCGGGCAGCGCCCAGTCCGGCGTCACGTACCCGTGCGAGAAGCAGACCGACGAGCTGCCCACCGGGCCGTGGGAGAGCTTCGGGTTCAGCGGGTCGTTGAACCGCTCGTGCCGGTCACCGTGGCGGACCTCGAGCTGGTACTCCACCCGCGACCCCTCGGGCAGCTCCAGGACGAGGTACCACAGGTCGGTCGACCACAGCCGCCGCAGCGGCAGCCGCTCGGGCAGCCCGAGGATCCGCTGGACGAGGTGCACCTCGTCGGCCTCCCCCCGGAACAGGAAGGTGCAGCGGGCCCCTTCGACGATCGGCACGTCCTGCCGGGCCAGGAACCGGTCCACGGCCGCGGCGTCGAGCGGCTTGCGGTCCTTCAGCCGGTTGATGGCCAGCTTGCCGGCGACGGCGGGCCGGGCGGGTGCCGTCACGCCGGCACCAGTGCGGCGATCCGCCCGTCCTCGTCCACGACGCGCGTGCCCTGAGGGAGCTCACCGCCCGAGGTGAGGTCGTGGCGTACACCGTCGTCGAGGACCACGCATCGGGCAGGTGCGAACCTGCGGGCCAGCACCGACATCCGGGTGCGGTCGTCGACCCGGAGCCGCCGTCGGGCGTGGGGCAGGAGCACGACGCCGCCGATGAGCCCGAGTCCGTCGTCGTAGATCTCCGCATGCGCCGGCCGCTGCGGAGCGAGGTCGTGGAAGAGCACGACGGTGTCGGTCAGCGCCATCGCCCCAGCCGACCAGGCGACGACGGTCGCCGGAATGACCGGGGCGACGTGGAAGAGGTGCAGGACCCGCACCAGCACCCCGACGTGGCCGCCGGCGACCACGAGGCCGGCGGTAGGAGCGAGCACCTGACGTACCTCGTCCCGGTGCTCTGCCACCACCGGCCGCTCCTCGGGACGCCACGCGCCGTAGAACGCTTGGTGCGCCGCCCGCACCCGGGCGTGGTGGTTGCGGTCGACGAGCCGCACGACGGCGAGGGCGTCCACCGTCGCGGCCTCCGTCGTCCGTGGTCGGCCTCCCGCCCGTTGCAGCACCGTGTACATGGCACGGAGCGCGTGGTCGAGCTGACCGATGTACAGCTGCTGCAGCTCGTCGAGAACGGCGCGGTGCTCGGCCTCTGCCGTCGCATACTCGCGGTCGCGTTCCAGGACGTCGAGCCATCGGGCGTACAGGCCGAGGTTGACGCCTCGACCACCGAGCAGCGCCTGCAGCTCCGCGTCGTCGCGCTCCCGCTCCTGCCAGCCGGCCGTCACCGTGACGATCTGACCGGTGACGTCCAGAGCCCGCACGACCTGGTCCAGGGTGGGCCGCCGCTGCGGGCCCAGCACGGTCACGCGCACGCGGAACGGCTCACGCTGCGTGGACGTGCACGGTCCGGCCGACGTCGTCGAGCAGCCCGCGAAGCTCGTCGTAGTCGGGGTGCCGCATCCGGACGTAGGCGTTGGCCATGTACCCGGCGGCGGGGGGCTGGGTCGGCGAGCCGGGCGGCGGCAGGTGCGCGTCGAGCACCCACTGGCCCGAGCGTGACTGCACCTCGTCGACCCCGGAGTAGCCGGTGATGTGACCGTCCCGGTCCGGACGCAGCGCGACGATCCCGGTCGCGAACCGACGTGACGCCCCGGCCGCGACACCGCCGTGCACGACTGCGTTGGCCCACTCGCGGTAGAGGTCGACGTCGTTGCCGGCCGAGTAGAGGTCCCAGGCGCCGACGCCCGGCGGCCGGCAGCCGATCTCGGAGAACCGCAGCCCCTTCGGACCGAAGAACCACTCCATGTGGGTGGCGCTCGTGCCGATGCCGAGGGCCTCGTTGACCCGCTGTCCCATCTCGCGCAGCTGGCCGTAGTCCGACACCGACTCGACCCGGTTGGTGGCGATGAACTGGGGCGAGATCCACCGGGTGCGCATCGCCTCGAGCACGTTCGGGAAGTAGTGCGACACGAAGTCGAGGGCGGCGTGACCGTCGACCGAGAGCGTGTCGTAGAAGCCCTCGTGGCCCTCGACGAACTCCTCGACGGCGATGGACTGCACACCCTGGCCGCCGAACGTGCCGAGCGCGACGCCGAGCTCGGCGTCGTTGTCCACCCGGGTGGTGTCCAGGGCGCCGGCACCTGACCGCGGTTTCAGGATCAGCGGGTAGCCGACCGCGTCGGCGAAGGCGCGCACCTGGTCGGCGTTCTCCGCGCCGATCGACGCGGCGGTCGGGACCCCCGCGGACCGCAGGGCCTCCTTCATCGAGGGCTTGTCCCGGCACAGCCACGCCGTCCGCACCGACGTGCCGGGGATCGTGCAGCTCTCCCTGACCTTCGCAACCGACAGCGTGTGCGCCTCGATCGTCGTCTCCAGGCGGTCGACCCAGACCTTGTCCTGGATCCATCGGACGGTGTCCGTCAGCACTCCCACATCGACCACGGTGGGCACGTGGTGGTAGTGCGCCATCCAGCTCTTGAGCTCGTCGTCGAGCTCGTCAGCCGGGCGCTCGCCGACACCGATGACCGTGGCACCCGCCGCGGCCAGCGCCCGCACGAACTGGCGCTGCGTCGGCGGGAAGGCTGGCTCCACGAAGACGACGTTCACGCTCGGCATGCTAGCCCGCGCCGTCACGGCGACCTGCGCCCCGCGAGCCTGTTGCGGACCGGTCCGCGCCGGTACGGTCGCACGCATGGTCGTCGCCGCGTTCGTCGCGCCGTACCTGCTGGAAGCCACGTCCCGTTTCGTCGTCGCAGCGGCGCAGCTGCCCGGCGTGCGCCTCGCAGTGATCACGATGTCGCCCGCCGACCAGCTCCCCCCGTCGGTGCGCGAGCACGCGGACGCCCACTGGCGAGTCGAGGACGCGCTCGACCCGCGCCAGATCGCCGACGCCGTCGCCGGACTCGCGCGACAGCTGGGCCGGGTGGACCGTGTCGTCGCCGCTCTCGAGCAGCTGCAGGTCCCGCTCGCCCAGGTCCGCGAGGCGTTGGGGCTCGACGGGATGGACGTCCCGACCGCGCTCAACGTGCGCGACAAGGCCCGGATGAAGACGGTGCTGGGCCAGGCCGGCCTGCCCTGCGCACGGCACCGCCTGATCAGCAGTCCGGCCGACGCGCTGGCCTTCGCCGGGGCCGTGGGGTTCCCGCTGGTCGCCAAGCCGCCGGCCGGCGCGGGTGCCCAGGCGACCTACCGGCTCGACGACCTGGAGACCCTGCACGGCTGGCTGCGAGCGGTCCCGCCCCGCCCCGACGCCCCGTCCTTGCTCGAGGAGTTCCTCACCGGCGAGGAGCACAGCTTCGACAGTGTGAGCGTCGGCGGTCAAACGGTCTGGGCGTCGGTGTCGGACTACATGCCGCCGCCGCTGGAGGTGCTGCGCAACCCGTGGATGCAGTGGACCGTCCTGCTCCCCCGGGACGTGACCGGACCCGAGTACGACGGGATCCACCAGGTGGGCCCGGCGGCGCTGCGCGCGCTCGGCGTGCGCGACGCGCTGACGCACATGGAGTGGTTCCGCCGGCCGGACGGCTCGGTCGCCGTGTCGGAGGTCGCCGCCCGGCCACCCGGGGCGCAGATCAGCTCCATGCTGGGCTACGCCCACGACGTCGACTTCTACCGGGCGTGGGCCGAGCTCGTCGTGCTCGGCAGGTTCGACCCACCCGAGCGCCGCTTCGCCACGGGAACGGCCTACCTGCGCGGCCAGGGACGCGGCCGGGTCCGGGCCGTGCACGGGCTCGACGTGCTGCAGCGGCAGCTCGGTCATCTCGTCGTGGAGGCGCGGCTGCCGGAGCCCGGCCAGCCGGCGGCGTCCGACTACCTGGGCGAGGGATACGTCATCGTGCGTGATCCCGACACCGACGTGGTGCGCGACGCCCTGCAGCGCATCGTCAGCGGGGTTCGTGTCGAGCTGGTGGAGGCACGGTGACGACCGTCGTGATGATCTCGCCCGGTTACCCGGCGGAGATGGCCTACTTCACCCGGGCGCTGGCCGCGGTGGGCGCCCGTGTCATCGGTGTCGGCGACCAGCCCCCGCACGCCCTTCCGCCGGCCGCCCGCGACGCGCTGGCGCACTACGAGCACATCTCGCTGGCGGACGAGGCGGCCACCCTGGCCGCCCTGCGCGGCCTCGCCCGGCACGTGCGGTTCGACCAGGTCGAGTGCCTGTGGGAGCCGTACATGATCCTCGCGGCACGCATCCGCGAGACGTTCGGGCTGCCGGGGATGACCGTGCTGGACACGCTGCCGTTCCGCGACAAGGAGCGGATGAAGCAGGTCCTCGACGCCGCCGGCGTCCGGACACCGTGGCACGTCAGCGCCACCACGGTCGCCGGCGTGTGGGAGGCCGCGGAACGGGTCGGCTTCCCGCTGATCGTCAAGCCCATCGCCGGGGCCGGCTCGGCCGACACCTACCGGGTCGACACGGCGGAAGACCTCGCCGCGACGCTGCCGATGCTGCGCCACGTCCCACAGGTGAGCGTCGAGGAGTTCGTCGACGGTGAGGAGCTGACGTACGACACGGTGTGCGCGAACGGGAAGGTGCTCTTCGAGCACGTGCTGTGGTACCGCCCCCGCCCCCTGCAGATGCGGATGCACGAGTGGGTCAGCCCGGTGTCCATCTCGCTGCGCGACCTCACCGTCCCGGACCTGCAGGGCGGGCGCCGCATGGGCGAGCAGGTGCTGGGCGCGCTCGGGTTCCAGGCGGGCTTCACGCACATGGAGTGGTACCGCAAGGCAGACGGAGAGGTCGTCTTCGGCGAGATCGGAGCGCGCCCACCGGGCGCCCGGGTCGTGGACCTGATGAACGTCGCCACCGACGGCGACCTCTACCGCGGCTGGGCGGACGCCGTGGTGCACGGCGGCATGCAGGAGCTCGAGCGCCGCTACAACGCCGGCAGCATCTTCAAGCGGGCGCACGGTGCCGGCCGGATCACTCATGTCGAGGGCCTCGACCGGCTGCTCGCCGACTACGGCGACGACGTCGCCATGGTCGACCTGTTGCCGGCAGGGACGCCCCGGCGGGACTGGCGATCGACGGTGACCGGCGACGGGATGGTCATTGTCCGCCACCCCGAGCTCCAACGGGTGATTGAGATGACCGAACGCTTTGCTGCGGACCTGCACATGTACGCCGCCTGATGGCGCGAGTCGACCAGCTGCGTACGGCGCTCGCTGATGTCCTGCCGACGGTTCGTCGCGACCTCGAGCGGCTGGTCCGCATCCCGTCGGTGTCCGCCGACCCCACCGCGTCCGCCGCGATGCGGGACAGCGCCGAGGCGGTCGCCGGGCAGCTGCGGGACGCGGGATGCAACGACGTCGGCGTGATCGAGGTGGAGGGTGGCCAACCCGCGGTGCTCGGCCACCGGCCCGCCCCACCGGGCTCGCCGACGGTGCTGCTCTACGCCCACCACGACGTCCAGCCGCCCGGGGACGAGCGCCACTGGGTCACCGACCCGTTCGACCCGGTCGAGCGGGCCGGCCGCCTGTTCGGGCGCGGCGCGGCCGACGACAAGGCGGGGGTCGCGCTGCACTGCGCGGCGCTGCGCGTCCTCGGCGACGACCTCCCCGTCGGGGTGACCGTCCTCGTCGAGGGCGAGGAGGAGATCGGGTCGCCCACCCTGCCCGCGCTGCTGGCGGAGCACCGGGATCGACTCGCAGCGGACGTCATCGTGCTCGCCGACTCGACGAACTGGCGCGTCGGGACTCCAGCGTTGACCACGTCGCTGCGCGGCGGGCTGAACGCCGTCGTGGAGGTGCGGACACTGCGGCACGCCGTGCACAACGGCGTGTACGGCGGCCCGGTACCCGATGCGCTGACCGTCCTGTCGCGGCTACTCGCGACCCTGCACGACGACGACGGCAGCGTGGCTGTCGCCGGCCTGTCCTGCGGAACCGCGGACCCCCTCGACCTCACCGAGGACCAGCTGCGCCGCGACGCAGGTGTGCTCGACGGCGTGCAGCTGCTCGGCACCGGTCCCCTCACCGCACGGCTGTGGGCCGGTCCCTCGATCTCCGTCATCGGCATCGACGCGCCGCCGGTGGACGGGGCGCCCATGACCATCCTCCCGTCGGCGCGGGCGAAGCTCACCCTGCGCATCGGTCCCGGTGACGACGCCACCGCGGCGCGGGACGCCCTGGTGGCCCACCTGCAGCGACGCGCGCCCTGGGGGGCGCACGTGACGGTGACCGCGGGCAAGGCCGTGCAGCCGTTCTCTGCGGCGACGGAGGGTCCGGCCCATGCCGCCGCGCTGGAGGCGTTCGCCGAGGCCTGGGGTGTCCCGCCCGTCCACATCGGTGTCGGCGGCTCGATCGACTTCGTCGGCACCTTCGCAGTCGAGTTCCCCGGCGCCGAGATCCTCATCACCGGAGTGGAGGATCCGGACACGCGGGCCCACGGAGCCAACGAGAGCCTGCACCTGGCCGACTTCGAGAAGGCCTGCCTCGCGGAGGCGCTCCTGCTGCTGCGGCTGGGCGACACTTGGCCTGAGCGGCGGAACTGATCGAGCCCCGACAGCGGTCTAGGCACACAGGTCGTTGCAGCATCGCAATTGTTGCATTTACGCTTACACTCATGTCCGACCAGGCAGCTCTGCTGAGGGATGCGCGTGCGCGCGCCGGTCTCTCGACTCGTGAGCTTGCGCGCCTGGCCGGGGTCTCGGCGTCGACAGTCAGCCGCATCGAGAGCGGCGCGACAGACCCGACTGTCGGGACGCTGCGGCGACTCGTGACGGCAGCGGGCTTCGATCTCGGGCTGAGCACACGACCGATCTCCGCATCGGGCACTGCCGCCAGCTCTATCCGGTCCGCGCAGCCACCGGCACTGGCCGACCTGTATGACGCGTGGAGCAGCTCCCCGACAGGGCCCCGGCCGGACTGGACCCGGGTCCGCATCCTCCTCGAGCACCTGGACCGGCATCCGGAGCAGGTGGCGGCGGCCATCAAGGCACCTCCCCGACGGACCCGGTCAGCCATGATGAACGCACTGCTCGCCGGCATCGCGGACAAGCTGGCCGACGACGCCGGTCTGCCGAATCCGTCGTGGACACAGGCCGCTGGTGCGCTCAGGCGTTGCTGGTACAGCCCGGGAACACCGCGGATGCGCGCCGCTTCCCGTGAGCACGCCCCCGAACAGCTCCTGAGACGCAACCTCGCCATCCATGAGGACAGCCTGTGGCGTCCGCGCGAGCCGCGCGGCACCGATGGCTGAAGCCAGGAATCCGCTGGATGCTGTCACCATCCGGGCACTTCTGCAGGAGGTGGCCGACGAGCTCGACGATGGGCGCAGGCACGTCTTGGTCCTCGCCGGCGGGGCACTGCTGGCATGGGCCGGTCTTCGCAACACCACCGCCGACGTCGACACGGTGGAGCGGATTGACGAGCAACTGCAGGCGGCGGTCCGCCGTGTCGCAGAAAGGCATGACCTGTCGACGACGTGGCTGAACGACCGCGCCGCAGGTTTCGTCCCGGCAACCTTGAGCGAGCACGAATGCCAGCGCCTTTGGGAGCATCCGAGGCTCCTTGTGCTCGGTGCGCCGTGGCGCGACGTGTTCCTCATGAAGCTGCTCGCTTCGCGCGACCGGGATTGGGACGACCTCGTCGAGCTTTGGCCCCTGTCCGGCTTCACTGACCCGCACGAGGTGGTGTCGGAGTACTACCGGGCCTACCCGCACGAGGAGGTCGACCCCTATCTGGTCCGCCACGTTCGCAACATCACACGAGCGGCCATAACGTGACCAGGGGACGACCCGGGAAACCGTCCAGGCGTCAACAGAGCTCGTCGAGGTACTGCGGCAGCATGCGCCGCCAGGTCGGCCACTCGTGCGGCCACTCATGGCCCCAGGCGTCGACCCTGTTCGGTACGCCCTTGGCCCCCAGGGCCTCCCCGGCGTGCCAGGACTCGCCGACGTCCTCCCAGGCACCCTGTCCCGACGCGAGGATGGCGAACCGCTGGCGCAGCGTGTCCAGCTGCTCACCCTCGAGGCCGGGCAGGAAGTGGACCGGTGACGAGAAGTACAGGTCCTCGGTGAACTGGCCATCGTAGAAACGATCAACCCCGTAGGTGCCGCTCATCGCAACGGCCGCGCCGATCACGTCGGGGTAGCGGCACAGCGTGGCCAGCGCGTTGAACGCGCCGATCGACGCCCCCGCGGTGACGATCAGCGGCTGGTGTCCACCCAGGTCGGCGTGGATGGCCGGGACGACCTCGTTGCGGATGCAGGCGTGGAACTGGTTGAGCAGCCACATCCGGTACGCCGGCGGACCTACCGCGGAGACCATCGCGCGGCCGGCGACGCTGTCGCACGAGTACAGCTTGACCCGACCGGCCTCGATGAGCTCGTCACACGCCGCCACGAGGTGGTTGCGTTCGATCTCCTCGGCGTCGCCGCCCGCGGTGGGGAAGACCAGGACCGGCGTGCCGTAGTGCCCCCAGCGCGCCAAGCCGATGGGTTGCTCGAGCCGCTGCGAGTACCAGCGCTCGGTCGCCTTCACGTTCATCACTCCTAGGGCTCCGCTTCCAGCAGCTCGTCGGGGGCAGCAGTAATCCGCAGCTCGGTCGGGCGCGCCTCGATCACGTCGAACGCCGCGCCGACCTCACGTACCCAGGTGACCATCTCGCCGGCCGACTCACGCACGAAACCTCGGTCGACCAGGTGGTCGACCTGCGCCCGGAGCGGGTCGTAGAGGCCGTCCGGGTCGAGCACGACGACCGGCTTGCCGTGCAGGGCCAGGGTCCGGGACACCCAGATCTCGAGAAGCTCTTCCAGCGTGCCGAGGCCGCCCGCCAGGGTCAGGAACGCGTCGGCCCGCTCATCCATCGCGGCCTTGCGGGTGCGCATGTCCGGCGTGACGACCAGCTCGTCGGCGTCGTGGTCGGCCACCTCGAGGTCGACAAGGGACCGCGGGATGACACCGACCGTGATCGCCCCTCCCGCACGCGCCGCTCGGGCGACCGCTCCCATGGAGGAGACGCTCCCACCACCACTGACGAGGCTGTGTCCGCGCCGCGCGATCTCGCCACCAACCGCCGTGGCCAGCTCGAGATAGGACGCGTCGATCCGGTCGCTGGACGAGCAGAAGACGCAGACCGCGGCCACTACGCCCGCGACCTCCGGTGCTCCGGACCGCCCGACGCCCGCGCCTTCATCACGTCCCTCGCCGCGGCCTCGGCCGCGCCCTGCTCGTCGTCCGCGCGCGACCCGCCCCCGCGGCGAGCGCCGATGACGAGCCGCACGGCCTCGGCCGGATCGTCGGTCACGGAGAACAGGTCGAGATCGGCTGCCGCGATCTTGCCCTCGGTCAGGACGGTGGCGCGCAACCAGTCGACCAGCCCGTCCCAGTAGGCGTGCCCGACGAGGACGACCGGGAAGGAAGTGACCTTGCGGGTCTGCACCAGACAGAGCGCCTCGAAGAGCTCGTCGAAGGTGCCGAACCCGCCCGGCAGGACGATGAAGCCCTGGGCGTACTTCACGAACATGGTCTTGCGGGCGAAGAAGTAGCGGAAGTCGACCCCGATGTCGACCCACTCGTTCATGCCCTGCTCGAAGGGCAGCTCGATGCCCAGCCCGACCGAGACGCCGCCGGCCAGGCAGGCCCCCTTGTTCGCGGCCTCCATCGCGCCGGGACCACCGCCGGTGATGACGGCGTAGCCGGCCTCCGCGAGCAGCCGGCCGACCTCCACGCCGAGTGCGTACTCGGGGGCGTCTCGGTCCACCCGCGCGGAGCCGAAGACGCTCACGGCACGCCCGAGCTCGGCCAGCGCGCCGAAGCCCTCGACGAACTCCGACTGGATGCGCAGCACCCGCCACGGGTCGGCATGCACCCAGTCCGTCGGCCCGCGGGTGTCGAGCAGGCGCTGGTCGGTCGTGGTCGTCTCGACCTGACGTCTGCGCAGCGTGACCGGGCCCTTGTGCTTCTCCCGGGGGCGTCGCGGCGCGGCCTGGTCGCCGCCGGGTGCTTCCCCGGGTAACCCGTCCGGCGGCGTGAACTCAACGGCCATGGGCGCGAGGTTACCCGCGCGGGCACCGCGCGTTCGGCGAGTGGAGGTTTTCGGCAGGCGGTCAGCTCGGCCGACTAGTAGTGCCGACCGCCGACGGGGGCATCGCCCTCGTCGAGCAGGGCGGTGAAGGTGTCGAGCATCCGGTGCACCTGCTCCGGCGTGAGCCGGTCGAAGAGTGCCCGACGGACCTCGGCAACGTGTGCCGGCGCGGCTGCCTCGAGGGCGCTGAACCCCTCGTCGGTCAGCACGGCCAGCGCCCCGCGGCGGTCCGTCGGGTGCCGGTCCCGACGTACCCAGCCCTTCTCCTCCAGGCGCGCCACCGCGTGCGAGAGCCGGCTCGGCGACGAGAGCGTGATCCGCGCGAGCTGGCTCATCCGCAGCGTCCGTTCGGGGGCTTCGGAGAGCATGGCGAGGACCTGGTAGTAGGCGTGCGGCATGCCAGCATCGCGCTGCAGCTGCCGGTCCAGGACCTCGTCGAGGCGGGCGACGAAGGCGAGGAACGCCCGCCAGGTGGCCTGCTCGTCGGCGGAGAGCCACCGGGCACCGTCCGGCGCATCATGGGTCACAGCGACGAGCCTAGCGGAATACTTGAGCCCTCAACGTTCTTCTGCTAGCGTCACTGTTGAGAGTTCAACGATAGGAGCCTGCAATGCCGGTCCGCCGTCTCAACCACGCCGTGCTCTTCGTCCGCGATGTCGAGCGCAGCGTCGCGTTCTACCGCGAGATCCTCGGGTTCACGCCGATCGAGGGGATGGCCGAGCTCAAGGGCGCGGCGTTCCTGCGCGCGCCCAGCTCGACCAACGACCACGACCTGGGCCTGTTCGAGGTCGGCGCCCAGG
>JBOGDX010000029.1:0-13051 GCA_050743225.1 Actinomycetes bacterium
GGCATGGGGCGTTTCGGCGGCCGCGAGCTCGCCTACGCCAGTGACGCCGACGTGATGTTCGTGCATGACCCTCTCGAGGGGGCCGAGGAGCGCGAGGCGTCGGAGGCCGCGCACGCGGTGGTCGGCGAGCTGCGCCGCCTGCTGTCGGTGCCGTCCCCCGACCCGCCGCTGGCCGTCGACGCCGACCTGCGCCCAGAGGGGCGCCAAGGGCCGTTGGTGCGCACCCTCGCGTCCTACGCGGCCTACTACGAGAAGTGGTCGCACGTATGGGAGAGCCAGGCGTTGCTGCGAGCGGACCCGGTGGCGGGCGACCGCGAGCTGGGCGCCCGGTTCATCGCGCTGGTCGACCCGAGGCGCTACCCCGCGGCCGGCCTTGACGACTCGGCGGTGCGGGAGATCCGCCGGATCAAGGCGCGGGTCGAGGCGGAGCGGTTGCCGCGTGGCACCGACCCCGCCCGACACACCAAGCTGGGCCCCGGCGGGCTGGCGGACGTCGAGTGGACGGTCCAGCTCCTCCAGCTGCGGCATGGCGCCACCGTTCCCGGGCTTCGCACGACCCGCACGCTCGAGGCCCTCGACGCGGCCGCTGGGGCGGGCCTCCTCGAGCGCGCGCAGGCCGACGTCCTCGGCCACGCGTGGCGGCTGTCGAGCAGGGTCCGCAACGGCGTCCTGCTGGTGCGGGGACGCCCCGGCGACAGCCTGCCGACCGACCTGCGCGAGCTGTCGGGCGTCGCGCGGGTCCTGGGCTACCCTCCGGGCGCATCCGGCACGCTGGTCGACGACTACCGACGTGCGACCAGGCGGGCGAGGACGGTGGTGGACGGAGTGTTCTACCGGTGACGGCCCACGAGCTGGTGCGCCCGACCTACGGACGAGTGCTGCGCAACCCCGAGTTCCGGGGGCTCGTCGTCGCTCAGGTGGCCAGCGAGCTCGGTGACCACATCGCCCGCGTCGCGCTGGCCTCCCTGGTCCTGGCGCGCACCGACAGCGCATTCCTCGCGGTGCTCGCCTTCGTGGTGAGCTTCATCCCCGCTGTGTTCGGTTCCGCCCTGCTCGGGGCGGTGGCCGACCGGTTGCCGCGCAAGGTGGTCATGCTCGGCTGCGACGTCGCCCGCGCTGTGGTGGTGGGGGTCATCGCGCTGCTCGCGGTCGACGCCACGCCCGTGTGGGCGCTGCTGCTGCTCCTGCTGGTGGCCGAGACGTTCACGGCGCCGTTCGAGGCGGCGCACCGGGCCGTCGTGCCCGACGTCCTGCCCGACCCGCGTGAGTGCATCGTGGGCACCGGGCTGCTCCGGATGCTCTACCAGCTCGACCAGGTGATCGGCATCGTGGCCGCGGGCGTGGTGGTGGTGCTGTTGGGGGAGCGGGTCGCGCTGCTGCTCGACGTCGGCAGCTTCCTGGTGTCCTTCCTGGTGCTGGCCGCCACTCTGCGGTGGCGCCCGGCGTCGCGGCAGGCCGCGCAGGGGGATGAGGCCCGGCAGACGCTGCTGACCGACTTCCGCGAAGGGTGGCGGCTGGTCTTCGACGACCCGGCGCTGCGGGCACTGGTCGTGCTCGCCTGGAGCGCGGCGGTGTTCCTCATCGCGCCGGAGGCGGTGGCCCTGGCGTACGCGCGGGATGACGGCGCCGGACCGGCGGTCGGTGCGGCGCTGATGGCGAGCCTCCCCGGCGGGGCGGCCCTCGGCGCCTACCTGGTCGGCCGGCTGGACCCCGAGCGCCAGGTCGCGCTCATCGTGCCGCTGGCGGTGGGCGCGTGCGCTCCGCTGATGGCGACCAGCCTCTCGCCGCCGTGGGAGGTCGCGCTGCCCCTGTGGTTCCTGGCCGGTCTCTCGCAGGGGTTCATGGTGCCGCTGATGACGACCGTGAACCTGGTCAGCCCAGCGGAGCTGCGCGGCCGGGTCAACGGGCTCGCGGGAGCCGGCTTCAGCACCGTGACCGCCACGACGTTCTTGGTCTCCGGGGCGATGGCCGACCTCGCGACTCCCGCCGTCGCGGTGACGGTCGCGGCCGTGCTCGGGCTGGCCCTCGTGGGCGCCGCGCACCGGACCTGGCCGGCGGGAGAGCTGCGCCGTGCGGCCCGGCGGGTCTACACCGGCGGACCCCCCTTACGGTGAAGGTGTGATGGTGCAGCCATCGACACCTGTCCGTCAGCGCCCCTGTCCGGGGCGGTCCAGCGCTTACGCCACGCGGGTGCGTGGCCGGCTGGGTCCTGTTTCACCGGAAGCTCCCGCCGGCGTCGCCGCCGACTCGTTGCCACCTCCACAGGCATGCCGGCAGGTGCCGGCTGACGGGCCGCCCGGGTGGCGGTCCCCGACCTGAGTGCGCCCAGCAAGCTGGGCCTCGCCCCAGGCGGCGAGATTCGCTGCGGCGTTCACGTCCCGGTCGGCCACCAGGTGGCAGCCGGCGGCGGTGTTGCCGCAGATGTAGGTGCGCCCGGCCAGGCTGAGCTTGGGTGTCACCCAGCCGCAGCACGAGCACGTCTTCGAGGACGCCAACCAGCGGTCCGCGACGATCATTTGCCCGCCGTGGCGGGCCGTCTTGTACTGCAGCTGGCGGGCCAGCTCGGCCCAGCCCTGGTCGCCGATGGCCGCGGCCAGGTGCCGTTTCTTCATCAGGTTGGCGGTCGCGAGGTCCTCGAGAACGACGACCGCGTGCCTGCGGGCGAGGCGGGCGGTGAACATGTGCAGCGCGTCGGCGCGGACCGCGGCGACCCGGGCGTGCGCCCGCCCGAGTCGCGCGATCGCCTTGACCCGGTTCGCGGACCCCTTCCGGGTGCGGGAGAGGTCGCGTTGCAGGTGCGCGACCTTGCGGCGGGCGTCGCGCAGCGCCCGCACCCCCGCGAGCTCGGCGACGACTCTCCGGTCGGCGGTCGCGACCACCGCGGAGGTCCGCACACCGCGGTCCACCCCGACCGACGCACCGGTGGTTGGCTGGTGCTGCTCGGCCGGAACGCGGGCGGGTCGGTCGTAGCACAGGGTCGAGTGCTCGCCCGCCCACGGCGCCACCGTCGGCTTCGCCGCGGTCCACTGCTTCGCCAGGGTGAAGTAGCTCAGCGGCCGGACCCGATCAGTCTTCGAGATGCCATAGCTGGCTTCGGCGGCCCACTGATTGGCGTTCGCCTTGATCTTCGCCACCGCCCAGTTGTGCGCAAACCGGCGGGCACCGGCCGCGCGCCACAACACACCTTCAGCGGGGGGGCCGGCGGGTGAGGCGGCGGTCCCACCCGGCGACACGCTGGGCGACACGCTGATAGCGGACATTCGTCCCATTTGCCTGCGCCGGTCGGTCACGTCCGCCACACTGGTCGCGGCCCTCGGGGGAACCAGCAGCGCGCCTGGTGCGTCCTCGGCGGAGCCAACCCCTCCCGGTCCGCCAGTCAGGATGCCCCGCACATGCACCGTCCCCGCCGTACGCCCTCCCTGTCGCAGGTGGTCGCCGCCCTCGTCGCGGCCGTCGTCGCGACCGCGCTGCTCCCGGCCACTCCCGCGGCGGCCAAGAACGTCAAGATCGACCGCCGCCTCTTCGGCGTGCACGACTCCGCGCTGGGGTCGCTCGGCCGCGGCACTGTCGGGTCGCTGCGGCTCTGGGACGCCGGCGTGACCTGGCGGGAGATCGAGACCTCGCCGGGGGTGTACGACTTCTCACGGCTGGACGGCATGGTCTCGGCCGCTCAGGCGCGCGGCGTCGAGGTCACGCTGGTCCTGGGCATGACCCCGTCCTTCTACGCCTCGAGCCCCACCGCGATGCCGACGGATCTCGGCGCGTGGTACCGCTACGTCACCGCCGTCGTGCAGCGCTACCGCAGCTGGAACGGCAAGCGCGGCATCGCCGCTTACCAGGTCTGGAACGAGGCCAACGTCACGAACTTCTGGACCGGCACCACGCTGGACATGGCCAAGCTGACCCAGGCCACCCGCAACGCGGTCAAGGCGCAGGACAAGGGCGCGATCGTCGTCGGCCCGGCATTCGCCGCCCGCATCGGCGAGCAGATCCGGGGCATCACCAGGTTCGCGTTCGCTCGCGTCGACGGGGTCCCGGCGTGGAAGTTCGCCGACGTCCTCTCGCTCAACCTGTACCCCCTCGACAGGTACGGCACCCGGGTCGGCACGCCGGAGAAGTCCATGGAGCTGCTGGCCCAGGCGCGCAAGCTGCTGGGCTTCGGCGGGGTGCCGGCCTCGATGCCGATCTGGAACACCGAGGTCAACTACGGGATGCGCACCGGCTCGTACGGCGGCACCAAGGCCTCCCCGATCGCGGCCGAGCGCCAGGCGGCGTACGTCATCCGCACCTACCTGCTGAACGCCTCGCGCAAGGTCAAGCGGGTGCACTGGTACTCGTGGAACATGGGCTACCTGCCCAGCGGCGGGACATTGGGCAACACGCTGCTCACGAGCCCGTCCGACGGTGCCCCCACGCTGGCGGGCAAGGCGTTCGCGCTGGTTCGCGGCTGGATGCTCGGTGGCACGCTCGTCGGTGCGAGCCGCAGCGCGCTGCCTTGTGCGCAGGACCGGAAGGGCACCTTCACCTGCGTCATCAAGTACAGCCGCGGAGTGAAGCGCGTCTACTGGAATCCCACCAAGCGCGTCAAGGTCCGGACGGTCAAGAGCGCGACGTTCATGGTCGGGGTCTACGGTAAGCGCAAGGCCATCAGAGGAGGCTCGGCGAAGTACGTCGACTACCGACCCGTGATGGTTCGCTCGAAGTTCTGACGACGCGCCCGCACAATGGGGCGAACCCGCGGTCCGTCCCGCCCGTCCTTGAAGGGGACGACCGCGGCGAAGTCCGCACCGTGCACCTACGACGCTACGGGGATCTCGTACCAATGACACGCACGCACCTCCTGTCCTTCCGCGGGCTCGCGCTTGCCCTGACCCTGGGGCTGGCGGTGTCCGTGCTCCCGGCCGAGCCCTCGGCCGCAGTGGGTCAACGCGTCACCAAGCGCTTCTTCGGGATGACCGACACCGATCCGGTCTCCTGGCCCCGGGCCGCTGTAGGGGCGATCCGGCTGTGGGACTCGGGCGTCACCTGGCGCCAGATCGAGAAGAGCCCGGGGAACTACGACTTCTCCGCGCTGGACGCGCAGGTCGCGGCCGCGCGGTCGAACGGTGCCCGTCCGCTGCTCGTTCTCGGCATGACGCCGCGCTTCCACGCCAAGCGGCCGAACGCGGCCGGTGTCTACGGCACCGGCTCGACGTCACCGCCCGACATCGGGCCCTGGAAGAACTACGTGGCGACCGTGGTCCGCCGCTACGCCGGGAAGATGGACTACCAGGTCTGGAACGAGGCCAACGTGGCCGACTTCTGGCGGGGGAGTCCTCGAAAGATGGCGACGCTGACCAAGGTGACCTCGCGGGTCGTGGCACGCAACGACAAGCGGGCGAAGGTGGTCAGCCCGGCCCTGGCCACCCGCCTGACCAGCCAGCGCAAGTGGCTCCGCACGTTCTACGCCCAGCGCACCGGCGGTCGTCCGGTGGCCGGGTGGGTCGACGTTGTCTCACTGAACCTCTACCCGCTGCCGCAGGACGGTCCCGAGACATCGATGAAGCTCCTGTCCGCGTCGCGGACGATGCTGTCGGCGCTGGGCGTGCGCAAGCCCATCTGGAACACCGAGATCAACTACGGGCTGCAGACCGGTGGTGGCGGCACGGCGGGCAACATCTCGCGACGCAGGGAGGCCGCCTACGTGGGACGCACCTATGTGCTGAACGCGGCCAACAACGTCAAGCGGGTCTTCTGGTACTCCTGGCAGACACAGTCCCTGGCGAACACCCAGCTCACGGCCGGCGACGGCGTGACGTTGACGCGTGCGGGAAGCGCCTACAAGGTCGTCCACGACTGGCTCGCCGGGTCCCGCACCCAGGGATGCTCGCGCGACGGCCGCGGCACCTACACGTGCACGCTGAAGTACTCGAGTGGTGTGAAGCGGATCTACTGGAACCCCTCCAGGCGCGCCACCATCCGTACCGTGGGCTCCGCGACCCGCATGGTCACGATGGCCGGCACCACCACGTCGCTCAAGGGCGGCGAGCGGGTCGGCGTCAGGTTCTCCCCGGTCATGGTTCGCTCGGGCCGCTGACCAGCGGGTCGCGCGGGCGGCGCCGGCGCGCTCACGATCACTAGGGTGCGGTCATGACGTACGTCGGAGCGCCGGTGTGGACGTCGACTCGGTAGCCGACGAGCTGTACTCCCTGCCGCCGTCCGAGTTCGTCGCTGTGCGCGACGCCCGGGTCAACGAGGCTCGAGCCGCGGGGGACCGGGAGGCGGCGGGCGCCATCGCGGCGTTCCGCCGGCCCACGGTCGTGGCGTGGCTGGCGAACCTGCTGGCCCGGCACCACCCGGACGACGTGGCACCGTTCCTCGAGCTGGGCGAGGCGCTACGCGACGCGACGGCCACGTTGAGCGGGCCGGAGTTGCGCGAGCTCTCGAAGCAGCGCCACCAGCTCGTGCACGCGCTGGTGATGAAGGCGCGCGCTCTGGGGGAGCAGGCGGGCCAACGCGTCGGCGAGGACACCGCCCGGGGACTCGAGGAGACGTTGCACGCCGCGCTGGCCGACCCGATGCTTGCCGACCGCCTGCTGGAGGCGCGGCTGACCGAAGGCCTGCGACCGTCCGGCTTCGGCCCGCCGTCGCCGGTTGCCGCCGCCGCCCCACGGCCATCCGCGCGAACGAAGCCCGAGCCCGCCTCCCGGTCGGCCGACGACGAGCGTCGCGCCGCCCGCAGAGCGCGCATCGAGCGCGATCTCGGGGAGGCGTGGAGCGAGGCCCGACGCACCGCGGAGTCGCGCGACGCGGCCGAGGGGGCTGCTGCGGCCGCCGACAGGGGACGCGTCGAAGCCTCACGTGAGGTCCGTCGCTTGCGCCAGGACCTGGAGCGGGCGGAGCAGACCCTGGCTCAGGCGGAGAAGGACCGTGACCACGCCAACCGGGTGCGCGAGCGCGCGGACAAGGAGGCGCATCGCGCCCGGCAGCGGGTCACGGACCTGCAAGCCAAGCTCGACGAGCTGTGATCGTGCTGAACACCGCGCCGCTTGACTGACGTGCTAAGCCTGACTATCCGGATCGAAGGCCCCGTGGCCACGGCGAAGGGAGATGGCATGGACTTCAACAGCATCCTGATCGGGTCAGAGGACCCGCAACGCCTCGTCGACTACTACAACAAGCTCTTCGGTGATCCGGGTTGGTCGGATGGCGGGTACACCGGTTGGCAGATCGGCAGCGGATACGTGACGGTCGGGCCGCACACCGAGGTCACCGGCAAGAGCGCACATCCAGGCCGGATCATCTGGAACATCGAGAGCGCCGACGTGAAGGGCGACTTCGACCGTTTCAAGGAGTCCGGCGCGACGGTCATCGCCGAGCCCTACACGCTGGAGGGAATGGAGGGCGGGCTGATCGCCACGTTCGCCGACCCGGACGACAACTACTTCCAGCTGATGAGCCCCATGCCGTCGGAGGGGCCCGCCTGACCGCTGGCGAGCAGTGTGTGGAGGGCCTCGCCGAGGCGCCGCCCTCCACACAGGTCCGGGCGGATCAGATGTCGAAGTAGAGCTCGAACTCGTGCGGGTGCGGGCGCAGCCGGATCGGGTCGACCTCGTTCGTGCGCTTCCAGTCGACCCAGGTCTCGATGAGGTCTTCGGTGAACACCCCGCCCTCGAGAAGGTAGGCGTTGTCCTCCTCGAGCGCGTCGAGCACCGCCGGCAGCGACGACGGAACCTGGGTGATCTCGGCGTGCTCGTCCGGCGGCAGCTCGTAGAGGTCCTTGTCGACCGGCTGGTCCGGCTCGATCTTGTTGCGCACGCCGTCCATGCCCGCCATGAGCATCGCGGAGAACGCGAGGTAGGGGTTCGACGACGGGTCCGGGACCCGGAACTCGATCCGCTTCGCCTTGGGGTTGGCGCCGGTGATCGGGATGCGGATGCACGCCGAGCGGTTGCGCTGGGAGTAGACGAGGTTCACCGGCGCCTCGAACCCGGGCACCAGGCGGTGGTAGCTGTTCATCGTCGGGTTGGTGAACGCCAGCAGCGACGGGGCGTGCCGTAGCAGGCCGCCGATGTAGTGCCGCGCCGTGTCCGAGAGCCCGGCGTACCCGAGCTCGTCGTAGAACAGCGGCGAGCCGTCCTTCCACAGCGACTGGTGGCAGTGCATGCCCGAGCCGTTGTCGCCGAAGAGCGGCTTCGGCATGAAGGTCGCGGTCTTGCCCGCGGCCCATGCCACGTTCTTGATGATGTACTTGAACAGCATCAGCTTGTCGCCGGCGTGCAGCAGCGTGTCGAACCTGTAGTTGATCTCGGCCTGACCCGCCGTCCCGACCTCATGGTGCGCGCGTTCGACCTCGATGCCGGCCCGGTTCAGGTGCAGCGTCATCTGGTCGCGCAAGTCCGCGTAGTGGTCGACCGGCGGCACGGGGAAGTACCCGCCCTTGTATCGCGTCTTGTAGCCCCGGTTACCGCCTTCCTCGACACGGCCGGTGTTCCAGGCCCCCTCCACCGAGTCGATGAAGTAGTAGCCCGCGTTCTGCTTGGTCTCGAACCGCACGTCGTCGAAGACGTAGAACTCCGCCTCCGGGCCGAAGTACGCCGTGTCGGCGATCCCGGATCCCTTCAGGTAGGCCTCGGCCTTCGCCGCGATGTTGCGCGGGTCTCGGCTGTAGGGCTCGTCGGTGAACGGGTCGACGATGGAGAAATTGAGTGCCAGCGTCTTCTCGGCCCGGAACGGGTCGAGGTAGGCGGTGGCCGGGTCGGGGATGAGCTTCATGTCCGACTCGTGGATGGCCTGGAAGCCGCGGATCGACGAGCCGTCGAACATCTGGCCGTTGACGAAGAAGTCCTCGTCGACCGTCTCCGCGGGGACGTTGAAGTGCTGCATGACCCCCGGCAGGTCGCAGAACCGGACGTCGACGAAGCGCACGCCCTCGTCCTTGATGAACCGCAGGACCTCGTCCGCGTTCCTGAACATCCATCCTCCTCGTAAGGGCGGCTCGGTTGCCGTCCCGGGGAACGCTAGGTCGGCAGCATTTCCCGGCAGTGACCCGCGTGTTTCCGCGGTGTTACGCGTCCCCGGCCTCCGACGAACCGCTCCGACGGCCAGGACATCGGCCGACGCTACGCTGCGACGGTGGTCGAGCGGAAGGACGTGGCGTCCTGGCTGGACATCGGCGGAGGCCGAAGGCCGATGGACCAGGCGTACGCCGGGCAGCGGCTCGGTCTTCCCGAGACGGGGCGCGGGGCGGCAGCGGGGTTCGGCGCCCGGCTGGTCGCCTACCTCCTCGACTCCGCGGCCTGCGCCCTGGTGGCCTGGGGACTGCCGCGCGAGCCGGCGCTGACCTTGCCGATCTTCGCGTTGGAGGTGCTGGCGCTGACCTGGCTGGCCGGCGGCTCGGCAGGGCAGCTGGCCTACGGGCTGCGGGTGGTCCGGCTCGACCGCAGGCCCGTGGGCCTGCCGCGTGCGGCGTTGCGCACCCTGCTGCTCCTGCTCCTCGTCCCGGCCGTCATCTGGGACCGGGACGGGCGCGGGCTCCACGACCGGGCGGCGGGCACCGTCGTGGTCCGATCACGCTGACCGGCGAGGGTCAGCCGCGCGGGCCGCGGGGCATCCGCAGGTTCTTGGGCATCGGCCCCTTGGGGATCGGCAGGCTCATCGTGCCGAGGGCCTTCAGGCGACGGTTGACCTCGATGACCTGGTGGGTCTTGAGGTTCCGCGGCAGCTTCATGAGGTGGCTGTTGAGCTTGCGGAGGGGGATCTGTCCCTGCTCGTTGCCGGCCTGCAGGTCGTAGACCGGGACCTCGGGCACGAAGCGGGCCACCTTGCGCTTCTCCGTGGCAAGCAGGTTCCCCACCCTGGTCGGCGACCCCTCGCCGATGAGCACAACACCGGCCCGCCCCACGGCGCGGTGCACGATGTCCTGGTTGCGCGTCACCGCCACGGCGGGGGTCACGGTCCACCCGCGGCGGAGCATGTTGAGCGCGGCCGCGGCGGCGCCCGGCTGACCCTCGACCTGGGCGAACGCGGCCTTCTCGGCGCGCCGGCCGAACACGATCGTCGCCGCCAGCACCGCGAACATGAGGCCGACGATCCCGGCGTAGACGGGGTGCCCGATGAGGAACCCGACCGCGACCGCGACCGCGAGGGTGAGGAACCCGACCGCGAACGTCACCCAGCCGACCAAACGGTCGACCTTGCGGGTCATCGTGTAGGCGGCCTTGATCTGGCCGGTGCGGCTCTGCTTGGGCGGCTTCGCCGGGTCCGTGTCGTTCCGTTCCGCGCGCTTCCGCCTCAGTGCCATGGGCACAGAGGATACGGGGCTCGGCGGTGGCCCCGTTTGCCGCTCCGGACCCCACGGGGTCCATGATCGGAGGCCGTTCGCTGCCTAGAACCCGCGATTGATCTCCGATCATGAGCGCGAGGACCGACGACCGCGGCCGACGACCGAGGACCGGCGACGCGCGAGTCCGGACGCCGCGGCAGGGTCAGGCGCTGGGACGCTGAAGGGCGCTAGCGGGCGCCGGGCGGACGACCAGTGCGGCGATCGCCTCGACACCCTCGCGGTGGCACGCGAGCCGCAGGTCCAGGGCTTCGCGCGCGTTCCGGCGCGATCGTTCGCTGACCTGGTGGCTGGCGACCTGCACCGCGGACCTGACGAGCTCGGAGACGGTCGCCATCGCGGGAAGCGTTCGGGTCATGTGCTCGAGCCTTGCGGACCGACGTTACGGGCGGATGTCTGCGACGAAAACCTTGGTCGAGGCTTCACGCAGATGCGGCAGCAGCCGGGTCGCCCGCCGTCGCCCGTGCCTCGACCGCCTGCCGGTAGAGGCGCCCGGCGCGGTAGGACGACCGGACCAGCGGGCCGGACATGACGCCCGCGAACCCGACCTCCTCGGCCTCGGCTTGCAGGTCGACGAACTCCTCGGGCCGGACCCAGCGGGTGACCGGGTGGTGACGAGGGGAGGGACGGAGGTACTGCGTGATCGTTACGAGCTCGCATCCCGCCTCGTGCAGGTCCCGCAGGGCCTCGCTCACCTCGGCCCGCTCCTCGCCCATGCCGAGGATGAGGTTGGACTTGGTGACGAGGCCGGCGTCGCGTGCCTGCCGCAGGACGTCCAACGAGCGCTCGTAGCGGAACCCGGGGCGGATCCGACGGAAGATGCGGGGGACCGTCTCGACGTTGTGCGCCAGCACCTCCGGTGAGGAGCCGAACACCTCACCGAGCTGGTCCGGCTTCGCGTCGAAGTCGGGGATCAGCAGCTCGACGCCGGTGCCCGGGTTGAGCGTGTGGATCTGCCGGACCGTCTCGGCGTACAGCCACGACCCGCCGTCGGGCAGGTCGTCCCGTGCGACGCCGGTCACCGTGGCGTACCGCAGGCCCATCGCCTGCACCGACTCGGCCACCCGTCGTGGTTCGTCGCGGTCCAGCGCAGCCGGCTTCCCGGTGTCGATCTGGCAGAAGTCGCAGCGGCGGGTGCACTGGTCGCCCCCGATGAGGAAGGTCGCCTCGCGGTCCTCCCAGCACTCGAAGATGTTCGGGCAGCCGGCCTCCTCGCACACCGTGTGCAGGCCCTCGCGCTTCACCAGGGACTTCAGCTCCTGGTACTCCGGACCCATCCGCGCCCGGGTCTTGATCCACGGCGGCTTGCGCTCGATGGGGGTCTCGCTGTTGCGGACCTCCAGGCGCAGCAGCTTGCGGCCCTCCGGTGCGATGGTCACGCCGCTCAGGGTACGTCAGGCGCGCAGGACCTCGATCAGTCGCTTCTCGACGTACGGCATGGCCGCGGCGACCGTCACCTGCCGTCCCGTCTCGGCGCTCAGCGACGTCACGCTCGCGTCGGGAAGGCCGCACGGCACGATGCGCTCGAACCATGTGAGGTTACAGTCGCAGTTGAGCGCGAAGCCGTGCATCGTCACCCCTCGCGAAACCCGGACACCGATCGCGGCGACCTTGCGGTCCGGCTCGCGGTCGGTCCCGAGCACCCACACCCCGGACCGGCCGTCTACCCGGCTCGTCTCCAGGCCGAGATCGGCGCAGGCAAGGATCAGCACCTCCTCCACCCGCCGCACGTGCGAGACGACGTCGACCGGGTCGGGGAGGCGGACGATGGGGTAGCCGACCAGCTGGCCGGGGCCGTGCCAGGTGATCTTCCCGCCGCGGTCGACGTCGACGACGGGGGTGCCGTCCTGCGGGCGGTCGCCGGCGGCTGTGCGCTTCCCCGCGGTGTAGACCGGAGGGTGCTCGAGGAGCAGGACCGTGTCAGGTGCGCTGCCCTCGACGCGCGCCGCGTGCAGGCGCCGCTGCTCCGCCCAGGCGTCGTCGTAGGGCACGAGCCCGAGCGCGTCCAGGTGCAGGGTGGCCACCACCGCAGCGTACGTCGGGCAGGTGGCTGTCCCGTCGTACCCTCGCTCCTCGTGAGAGACCTCCGGGTCGGGCTGGTCGGCTACGGCATGTCCGGCCGCGACTTCCACGCCCCACTGCTTCGTCGGGCCGACGGTCTCCGCCTCACCCACGTCGTGACGGGTGACCCCGGCAGGGCTGCACAAGCCGTCGAGGACGACTCCCGCGTGCGGGTGATGCCGACGGTGGCGGACCTGCTCGCCCACGCCGCGTCCCTGGACCTGGTGGTCATCGCGTCGGCGAGCAACGTTCATGTCGAGCAGGCGTCGGCGGTGGTCGAGCGCGGGTTGCCCGTCGTCGTGGACAAGCCGCTGGCCACCGACGAGACGTCCGGCCGTGGGTTGGTCGATCTGGCCGAGCGGCGGCAGGTGCCGCTGACCGTGTTCCAGAACCGCCGGTGGGACTCCGAGCACCTCACCGCCCGGTCGCTGCTCGGGTCGGGAGTGCTCGGCGAGCTGGTGCGCTACGAGGCGCGGTACGAGCGGTGGCGCCCGGAGCCGAAGTCACGCTGGCGGGAGAACGCGTCGAGCGAGCAGGGCGGCGGCCTGCTGATGGACCTGCAGTCGCACCTCGTCGACGGCGCGCTCGACCTCTTCGGTCCCGTCGAGGCGGTCTACGCCGAGCTGCAGGCGGTGACGACCGCTGCCGACGACGTGACGTTCCTGGTGC
>JBOGDX010000030.1:0-12833 GCA_050743225.1 Actinomycetes bacterium
GCGTGACGGGTCCCGATTGCCAAAGCAGGCACATCATAGACCGTAGCCACGCCCGCGCGCCTCGAGCCGGGCCATGCTTCGGTACAAGACCGGTGGCTTGCAAGTCCAGTGCTGGGAATTCTTGAGTTGTGAATGGATGCGATTGCTCGGTAGAGCGGCCATCAGGAATCAAAGTTCCGGATGTGAGTCGTCCGATCCTTTCGGCGGCCCTTCCCGTGGCGATGGTTATTGCCGCGCCACCGCGGTTCATGTCCGAGAATACATTGCCGAGGTGAATGCGGGGCCCAGGATTCCCGTTAGGTCGATCTTCCACGTCTCCCCCGAAAAGTGCGCGAGTCGTCAACGATCCGTTTCGCAGAGCCAAAGCACGTCGGAGCCATCCTACGAGCCGACGCTAGGGCGCACCGGTGTTCTGGCCTCAAGCTGGTCGTGATCAAGCAGCCAAAGCGCTTGGAGTCGGGCGATTCGTCCCAGTCCAGGCCGCCGCGACAGGGCGTCGAGGCAGAACCGTCTCCTTGCAAACCAAGTGGTCGAGGCAGTTCCGTCGGATGGGGCCCATGACGTCACAGAACATGGGACATTGGCCGCGCTGGTGGCGAAGCAGCGACTGGCGGGGTGCGCCTCCGTGGACACGTGTTTGGAGGTCGGCTCTCAAGTCTCGGATGGCAGCGGGGTCACACGCGAAATGAATCGGGGTCAGTCGCTGGGCTCCGTGACCAGACGTGGGGCTCGAGCCTCTCTGGCTGCCCAGCTGGTTACCCAGTTGGGCAGCGTGGCCGCAACCGTCATTCTGGCGCGGGTACTGACTCCGACTGAGTTCGGGATCGTTGCCGTTTCGCAGAGCGTCCTTGGTGCCGCCGCACTCCTGACTCTCGGGGGTATCACAGCTGCACTCGTAACCCGGCCCCGGGACCTAGCTATGGCGGCGCAGTCCTACTTCCTCTTGAGCGCCGGCCTAGGCCTGTTCGGCGTCGCCGCGTTTGCCGCCTCGGCACAACCGTTGACGGCAGTCCTTGGTCAACCGGATGCTGCGCCGTTCCTCGCCGTCCTTTCGGTCTCGTTCCTCCTCTCGACCGTTGCAATTGTGCCTGCGGCCATCCTGCAACGCCGAATGCGCTTTGGCTGGCTGAGCTTCTCGTCTATCGCGGGAGCCGGGGTGTATTTCGGTGTTGAAATTGCTCTGGCGATGGCGGGATTCGGCGCATGGGCTGTCGTCCTCGGTCAGGTAGCTGGTTCGGTCGTCACACTTGCAGTGGTCTTCATTGGTGCGCGGTGGCGACCTCGGCTGAGGTTATCCGTGACCCTAATTCGCGCGGACATCTCGACCTTGTCCGGCTTGAGCGCGGGTCAGGTACTGAGTTACTTTCAAAAGAATATCGACTATTGGGTCGTCAGTGCACAGATCGGTGCGTCGAACTTGGGCGCCTACTACGTTGCCTACGTGCTGCCAAGCGTGGTTCGGTTACGGCTCAGCCATGTCCTTCGCCAAGTCATGTTGCCCGCTTTTTCCATCAGTGGCTCGGGCGCCCAAACGCAAATGCTCTGGCGACGATCCTTCGCAGTTCTCCTGGGGATCGGGCTACCGCTGCTGGTCGGAGTCGCTGTCATCGCTGACCCCCTTGTCGCGCTTTTCTTTGGAGGGCAATGGCAGGACGCGGTGGAACCGATGCGAGTACTTGCCCTTGCAGCCATTGCGGACCTGTGGCTGACGTCCGTGGGCACGGTCGCCATAGCTCAAAACTTGGTGAGACCGTATCTATTGACTCTTGGTGTGCGTGCGGGAACTACGACGATCTTCGCCATCCTGGCCGGCGTGATCTGGGGTACGACATCCGCGGTCGCGTGGGCAGTTGCGGCCTCGGCGTTGGTAACCCTGTTCGTCCAGGAAGTCGCTCTGGCGCGCCCCCTGGGAATTGGAATTCAGTCAGTTTTTCGGCCAGTATCATGGTACGTCGGCCTCTGCGTCGCGATGGCGGTCTGTTCGATTCTCGCCCTGCAGCTGTTAGGGGATCGAGCAAGTCCGGCTGTGCAGGTCTTGACGGGGGCCGTTGTTGGATCGACCGCCTATGCTGGCCTCGGTTTGCTGCTAGCTCGAGATGTGATGAAGTCGGTGATGGCCGACGGCTTCCTGGTTCTTAGGGGACGCTAAGCATGTTTGATCAGTCCCGCTGTCAGATGTTGCATCGAAGAAATATAGAGGCATGGACGCGCGAGGCGTTGAACACATGAGAATCATGTTTGTAATCAATTCGCTCGGTGCTGGTGGCGCTGAGCAATCCCTGGCGGAGATGCTTCCCGTTCTTGAGGAGCGTGGGCTCCAAACCTCCGTCGTCTGTCTCCATCGGCGATCAGAGGGTGCGCAGCCGTCTGTCGAGGCTGGCGGCTTCGACCTGACGTTCCTACGGAGCACTGGGTGGTTGAGCCGTCTGCATGAGCTTCGTTCGTTGATCAAGTCTCAGCAACCAGATGTCGTGCACACCGCCATCTTCGAGGCTGACCTGTTAGGTCGCGGCGCATCACTTGGGCTGCCATGTCAAGTCGTTACGAGCCTGGTGAACACGACCTATGACAAGGCTCGTCTCGGTGATCCCAATGTCACACGATGGAAGCTGCGAGCCGCGCAGACCGTCGATTCCCTAACCGCCCGAATGTTGACTGATCACTTCCATGCGCTGACAAGGGCTGTCGCTGACTCATCAGCCGCCGCTCTAGCAGTGTCTCCGCGGCTCATCACTGTCGTTCCGCGAGGGCGAAGCTTGATGCGGCTGGGAGTGCCAAGTGTGAGTCGGCGCCGGAGAGTCCGAGCTCGGCTTGGGATCCAGCCAGACAGCCTGGTTGTACTGAACGTGGGTCGGCAGGAATACCAGAAGGGGCACCGACATCTCATTGACGCCTTCGAGGAAGTGGCGCCGGAGTTCCCGAAGGCAGTCCTAGTGCAGGCCGGCAGGTCGGGTCACGCGTCCAGCGAGATCTCGGCTGCGCTTGATCGAAGCCGGCACCGATCTCGGATCGAAGTGCTGGGCCACAGGGACGACGTTCCCGACCTAATGTCCGCCGCCGACGTGTTCGCGTTTCCATCGCTTTATGAGGGGCTGGGTGGAGTGTTGATCGAGGCGATGGCCCTGGGCTTGCCTATCGTTGCAACTCGGATCCCGGCAGTTGAGGAGGTGCTCGAGGATGAAGGGAATGCCCTGTTAGTGCCTCCCGCAGACGCCACCGCGATGGCCAGCGCGCTACGCCGTCTATTGGGGGATGCGGCAACTCGGCATCGCTTCGGCGTGCGCAGCCAGGTCATTTTCGGCCGGCACTTCGGACTCGACGCGAGCGTCGATGGCATGATGTCGATGTATGAGTCGGTAGTTCTCCGCCGGAAGTCCCGATGGGCCTCCGACGCGCGACAACGATAGTGCAAGCTGGCAGCAAAGACAGACGATCTCTGCTCTCGCCCCCTCGGTGTCTCGTCGATGTGGTAGAGCCGGACACATTTCTTCTGGGAGAGGCCCGTGCGTCTGCGGCTGGTTCTCGGTGCTTGCCTGACTTCCGCAATGAGCTTGTCTACCGACGTAGCCGCACTTGAGAACGCATCCGCGCTTGAGAACGATCGCGAGGTCAGCTATCCACCGGCCTCGGTCGCGGCTGATTGCAGTGAGGACGTGTCAGCTGCACTCCAAAGATGGCTTCGGTCTCGACCCCATGACTCCGAAGCACGCCTGAGGTCCCGCGGCTGCTATCGAGTGGAGACCGAGATCTTGGTACGGGGCAAGGACGGGCTCACACTGAACGGTCAAGGTGCCCTCCTGAAGCGGACCCAATACACGCCACCAGAGCGTCGGTACCCCAACGCCAACGCGGTCTTGAGGCTCGTGAACTTCACGAAGTCCGTCGTGACGGATCTCCGGATCCGGGCGACGAACACACGACCTGATCTGATTTATCTCGGGCCCAATGTTGGGAGCTATCGTCAGGAAGTTGAGTTCGACCATGGGTTGGCGATACATGGGGCGGTGAGGACTCGCATCTCGGACGTCCGGATCCGTTCTGTCTGGGGTGACGGCATCTACGTTGCCGGCGGTGACCAGCACACCTCGAGATGGTCGCGTCGTGTCACCTTGCGCGACATCTTCGTGCGGCAGAACGGCCGCCAGGGCATCGCAATCAACCGCTCTCGTAACGTCGTCGTCGATCGTGCCTTCATCGAATACAGCCGCAGATCTGCGATCGTTCTCGAGCCGGACACGCGCAGCGAGACGATCTCCCATGTCGAGGTCCGGAACTCCTCCCTCGGCTCAAACTTGCTAGCAATCTCGTCGGCTGGGGCGGGGCGCGCGAACAATGTCCATGTTCACGACAACATCATCCGACGCTCCGGCCTGCCATGGGTCTACGTTCGGTCGACCAGGGGTCTCGCGCGAGAAGGCTGGGTCGTCTCCGGCAACATCGTCAAGCACGAGCTCGGGTCGCCCATGCCTGCTCTCGCCTTCTGGAACACCGACGACATCCAGATCACGCACAACCGGATGGCCATCGCCACCAAACAATCCGGGCTTGCGGTAGGACTGTGGGACGGAAGCAACGATGCAGTGATCCGGTGCAACGTTTTCGCAGGCGCGAAGGCGGACTTCGTCAGCAGGCCGCCTGGAACCGTGACGGATGTCGGCCGCAACAACATCCGCTCGAGCGAGCGACCGTGTAAGCCGAAGCCGGGGTCTACCCTGACGGGCCCTGTCGCCGCGCTACCAGACAGCAAGAAGCCGGTCCTTCGAATTGGCAGCACGGGGCGAGCGGTGCTTGCCGTCGAACGCCGACTCGGCGTGGAACCCTCGAACGATCATTTCGGGCCGAGGACTCGCGCAGCCGTCCGGCACTTGCAGAAATGGCATGGGCTACCGGAGACCGGCGTCGTCGGTCCCAAGACCTGGAGTGCAATGCAGAGCTGACTGGCGCGGTCGATCAGCTGTGGCTTGACGCCGCGACCTCACGGACCACCGTCGCGAGCCGTTCGAGATTTGGCCTGTCTGTGCAAGTCAAAGGAACTGTGAGCAGCCTGCGGGCCAATGTGTCCGTGACCGGCAGGTCAAGCCGCTCGTCGCGAGCGTAAGCATCCTGGTGGTGGATCGGCGGCCAGAAGTAGCGGCGGGAGTCGACGCCCTCGGCGTTGAGGGCAGTTTGGACCCGGTGAGCATCGGCGCCGTCATCGAGAAGATGCAGTGTCATGTCCTTGAAGGTCGAGGTGTCTCCCGCTGACGGTCGCAGGACCCGAATATTGCTCGAAACCGACAGTGCGTCCTCGAACGTGTCGATCGCCGTGGCGCGCTCCGCGATTCGCGTATCGAGACCCTCCAGCGACGCGAGCGCCAAGACGGCGTGCAGCTCGGACATCCGAGCGTTCAAGCCGGGAAAGCGACAGTTGTAGTCGCCGGGGTTCCCGTAGTTGCGGCCGATCTGGACGTGCTCTGCCACACCCGGATCCCGAGTAGCGACAATGCCGCCCTCGCCAGCCACGGTGACCTTGGTGGGACTCATGCTGAAAACCTCAGCGGTCCCGAAGCCACCGATTGGTCGGGATCCGCGCAATGAGCCCAGCGCGTGCGCGCTGTCGAACACGAGCGGGATTCCGTGCTCGCCAGCCAACGACTCCAACTCCTCCACCTCGGCCGGGTGGCCGTAGATATGGGTGGCGGAGATGGCGGTCGCGCCCTCGATTGCCTTTTCGGCGCTGACCGGGTCCAAGGTGGCCCGTGTGGGTTCGATGTCCGCGAAGCGAGGCTGTGCGCCCGCCCACACCACGGCGTGGGCGCTCGCGCTGAACGTATGGCTGGGCATCACAACGTCCCCGCGGACCCCGAGTGCCTGGTAAACCAGCATCAGGCCGGCTGTGCACGAGCCGACGGCGACGACATGCGGCACCCCGAGCCGCTCGGCCAGGCGCTCTTCGAGCTCGGCGACGTTGCGGCCGTTGGTGAGCTGTCCGCTGGTCAGCACCTGCTCGAGCCGGGACATGACGGCCGGGACATCGTCGAACCTGGGCCGCACCAGCGGCAAGCCGTCGGGAAAGGCAGGCTGGCCGCCGTCGATGGCAAGTGTCCGCGTCACGTGGTCAGACTCCTGACGGGTTGGGGATCGAGATCGTGCTGTGACGGACCGCGCCGGGGGAGGGTCGGCATGGCGAGGAACAGCAGGAGCAGCGGCAGGGCCTGGACGCGTTGCCGGGCGAGGATGCCGAAGTTGCCGAACTGCGAGAAGGCGTAAAGGAAGCCGAGCAGGAAGATGATGGACATCAGCACGTAGGGCTCGCGCAGCCTGCCAATCCCGGCGGCTACTCGCCGCCACGAGATCACCACCATTGAGAGGATGCCGGTGCCCTCGACCGCGGCGATGAGCACTTGGGCACTGTCGGCCTCCCAGGGGAAGGGCCGGAAGAAGACGGCGAGCACGGCGGCCGGTACGTCGGCAGGTCCGCGGATCGGGGAGGCATCGAACGCAGAACCACCTTGCGACGTCAGCTCACCGCGCCGTGTCAGCTCGGACGCCGTGGACTCGCCCCCCTCCAGTCCGAGTGACTGAGCGGCCTTGGCGATGACGTAGAGGCCGGCCAAGGAGACGACAACAGCGCCCCCGAGCTTCAGCACTGGCGACAGAGCCGTCCTCCGGCGAGTCGGCCGAAGAAGGAATCCGACGACGAAGCTCCCCGCCAGCAGGGCTGCAATGTGCGGGCGGACCAGATAGCAGATCGTCAGCCCGCCGGAAACGGCAAGTAGGCCGAGCCGCTCCCGGGCGAAGACGCGGGCCGCGCCGTAGAGCGTCAGCCCGAGGCCCAGCGTGATCACGGCTTCCTTGCCGATCGAGGACGGCCAGAAGGCCATCGAGGGCAGAAAGAAGATCAGCGCGGCATAGCGCTTGGCCTCCAGGCTCGGGACTGCGATCCGGGCGGACCGGTAGCAGAGGACGAGCCCCCAGAAGCCGAGCCATGAGAAGACGAGGAAGCCGCCGATGAGCGTCGGGCCGGTGACGGCATAGACGCCGCCAGTGAGCGAGGAGACAACCTTGGTTCCGAAGCCGCCGGGCTGGTCGGAGAAAGGAAAGACCAGCTCCCGGTACAGCGGCGCGAGCTCGCGGCCCGAGTCGTTGTAGGACGACGCATCGGCCGACCCGTCGTACATGACGAAGGCGACCGCCCACCGCGGGACCGACATGGCCAGTTTCACGACCAGCGCCGTGACCAGGATCGGGTACAGCCCTTCCAGTCCGTCCCGGTCCGCGACGCGGCGCAGCAATGGCAGGCTGACGGCGACGAGGATTGGCGCGACAAGCAGGCCGCCCCAGATGTCGTAGTCCCATGCACGGGACGCCACCGCCAGCGCGACGACATAGGCCGAAGCGGCACCGACGACGGCGAACTCGAGCCGGCTCGGCGTGATGCGCGTCGTCACATGGACGCCCGGCTGTACCCACGCACGGCTCGCCGGACCCGTTGCCCGACGCCCCAGCCCAGCTCGCCCAGCCGACCCCCCTTGGGGAACGCGAGGGCACTCAGGAAGGCGACTCTCTGACCTACGGGCAGCATTCGGGCCGTCGCCCAGGAGAGTCCGGAGTAGCCGGCGCCGTCGTCGTGGTAGAGCCGGAGGAGCCGGCGGTCGACGTCGTCAGTCTCGTAGCGGGACGCCCAAGCGCTAAGCCCCACGACGTCGGCGATTTGTAGCCTTGCCCACGCGGCTTCGACCCCCAGCGCGAGCACATGCTCCGCCCCCCACCGCCCCGCGGTGTCCACGGCCAGGTCCGCATCGACATCGCCGCTGAGGATGAGCTGCGCGATGTCTCGCAGGGTCGACAGCCGCGGGCTGCGATCGCCCGCGATGGCGTTGTAGCAGGCTGCCAGCAACCGATGCAAAGGCGCGAGCGCGTGGACCGCCGCGCCTCCGATCGTGAACGCCTCCCCGTCGGCCCAGAGCTCGTCGAGGCCGACTCGCAACCCGAGCGGTCCCATGACGAACGTCCGGTGGAGGTCGACGTTCGTTCCGTCCACGGCGATGAGGGTGGCGCCCTTGCCGAACCGCCGGTCGAAGCCGGGACGGAACTCCGGCGCCGACCGGGCGAAGCCGAGCCGCTCGAGAACGGCCCTGGCCTGGTCGACGTCCTGCGAGCGCACCAGCAGGTCGAGGTCGCCGAACGCCCGCAACGACGGGTCGGCGTAGTCGAGGTGAGCCGACGAGGGCCCCTTCAGCACCCTGGTCGCGATCCCAACCTCGTCGAAGGCCGCCTTGACATCGAGCAGCGACGCTTCGAGGTGCAGGCACGTGCACATCGCATCCGTGTGGGCGGCCAGCAGGCGCTCGCGCTGTCCATCCGTCAGCGCGAGCCGGCCCACGGACGACGCCGACGCGGCGAGACCGATGAGGCGTTGCGACTCGAGCTGTCGGAGGAGGAAGTCGAACTCCTCGTCGGAGGGCGGCTCGTCGGGCAGCTCGTGCCGTGAGCCGATGAGCCCGTGAGCCGCGATCGCACCGACGAGGTCCCGGCTCCTCACGCCGCCCGCCGCACGACACGGGCCTCGACCAGGGCCTGAACGGTGCGGTGCACGTCATCCGCAATGGTTTCCGCCGGCACGTGGAACTGCTCCGCCAGCCGTGTCACCAGCTCGTCAACCGTCACCGGAGCGCGCAGCAAGTGCCAGATGTGGGGACCCGAGCCGCTCAACGACACGACTCCTGGGGAGCGCGGCGACCTCAGCAGCAGAGCCGTCTCCACATCACGCGTGAGGACCGCCTCGGCGCGGACGAATGCGTCGGGCCTGGCCCGGTCGATCATCTCCCTAGCCCCTTCCGCTGTGCGCGCTGTGCCGCGGCCGCTCGGCCCGGCGCCGGTCGGTGGTGGGCCGCATCGACGTGAGGCGCTCGCGGAGCCCGGAGCCGCCCGACGGGCCTACTGTCGGGGTCCTCGACCCGACCAGTGCCACACCGAGGACGGGGACGCCGATCCGGGCCAGCAGCTCGCGGGCCCGCACTGCCTGGTCGCGCGTGGTCCGGCGGACCCGACCGACGACGACCACGCTGTCGACGTGCGGCATGACGTCGAGAGCGTCACTGCCGGACAGCAATGGCGCCGCGTCCACGATCACGACGTCGGCCAGAGTCCTCGCTTGCGCGAGGATCCCCTGCACGTTGCCCTCCATCACGCCGCCGGTCGACACCCGCCGGCCGGCGGTCAGCACCCGGACGGGCGCGACAGTCGACGTCTGCACGACCTTGTCCAGCTGGCCGGCGTCGCCCATGAGTGCGAGGTCGGTCAACCCGACCTTGCCGCCCACACCGAGCAGCTCTGAGATCGCCGGGTTGCGGAAGTCGGCGTCAACCACGAGCACCCGCCGGCCGCTCTCGGCCAGGCAGGCGGCCAGGTTGACCGCCGTCGTGCTCTTGCCGCTCCTCGGGGTGGGCGCAGTGACCAGGACGACCGAGCCGCTTTCCACCCGTTCGGTGCGTGGGTCCTCTCCCAGCAGGGCGCGGCTTGGCATGAGCAGCAGAGCGGCGCGCAGCCCCCGGTAGGCCTCGGCAGCTGCGCTCTCCGGCGCTGCCACCGAGATCACCCGCCCGGCGCGGCGAAGCCGGCGCGACAGGTGGGGGATCTCGGCGACGACTGGGAGCCCGAAGGCCGCCTCGGCCATGCCCCGCCCCTGCACCCGGGTGTCGAGCCGCTCGATCAGCAGCGCAGCCGCCCCGCCGACGAGCAGGCCCACCAGCAGGCCGACGATGACCCGTGGGCTGCGCGTCTGGGGAGCCTGGATCGACGGAGCCCCGCTCAGCTGCGGGTAGGCGTCGGCCGGCTCCAGGACGTTGAGCGGGGCGGGGGAGGCGGCCGAGGTGGTGAGCTCGCCGAGCCGGCCGAACAGTCCCTGCAGCTGGTTGAGCAGCGCGCTGCGCTGCGCCTCGAGGATGGCCCGGCGCGAGCTGCCCTCCGGCTGCTCGGCGATCTTGCCGTCCAGCTCGAAGATCTGCGTGTTGACCTTGTTGACGGCCTTGTTGGTCACCGTGATCGCGCGCTGCTGGTTGGTCTCCGCGGACTCGGCGAGGTAGGCGATCGTCTCCTCGGCGAAGGTGTTGGCGACTCGCTCCGCCCGCTCCGCGTCCGGGCCGGTGGTGCCGATGGTCACGGTGCCGACCTCGTTGTCGCCGCCTACGGTGACCTGCGCCGCCAGCCCGGCGGGGGCTCCTTCATGGCCGAGCTTCTCGGCCGCCCGCTTCGGGATCTCGCCGGTCTGCACGTACAACCGGATGAGCGACAGATCTACCTGCAGGGCGTCGGGAGCACGAAGGAGCGTCGTGGTCGCCTGGTAGACGGTCCCCACCGGCACAGCCGAGCGTTCCTCGGCCGCCGGCGTGGTCCAGAAGGCCGCGCCGGCGGCGATGACGGTGACGAGAGCGATGACGCGCCACCGTCGGCGCAGCGCCTTCAGATAGTCGAGGATGTCCATGCAGCCGAAGGCTCCGATGCTATGGCGGGCTGGTCGATCGCGTAGTCCCCGTCGCGTCGCGCCTGAGGCACGACGGCAACGTCGCCGATTCTGCGGCGTGGTTGACCGATGCGGGTCGGTTTCGCTGCAATTCCCCGATCCTCCGACCGGCGGCGGTGCGCCAGCCGGAGCAGACCCAGCTCGTGCTCGGTCGTGCGGTCGTGCGCCAGGTCGACCAGGAGCTGTCGGGCCTCCGCCGTCCTGCCGTGGTCGGTGAGGAGCATCAGCGCGGCCACCGCCCGGCGCAGCAGCCCGGGGGAGGGGCATGCCGGCGACAGGCGGAGCACGGACGGGTGAGCCGTCGGGACCGGCCGCTCCGACTCCTCGTGCAGCACCTCGTGCAGCTTCTCGCCCGGACGGATGCCGGTGACGCGGATCTCGATGTCGGCCCCCGGGCGCAGGCCCGACAGCCGGATGAGCCGCTCGGCCAGGTGGCTGATGCTCACCGAGTCACCCATCTCGAGCATGAACACCTCGCCCCCGCGGGACAGCGCCGCGGCCTGAAGCACCAGTTGGACGGCTTCCGGGATGCTCATGAAGAAGCGCGTCATGCGCCCGTCGGTCACGGTCACCGGACCGCCGCGTTTGATCTGCTCCAGGAAGGTCGGGACGACGCTGCCGCGACTGCCCAGGACGTTGCCGAAGCGCACCGCGCAGAAAGCCCGGCCGGCGGGCATCGCCGACAGGACCAGGTGCTCGGCCACCCGCTTGCTGGCACCCATGATGCTGCTCGGGTCGACCGCCTTGTCGGTGCTGATGAACACGAACCGGCCGGTCCCGGTCGCGACCGCAGCCTGGACGACGGCGTCGGTTCCCGTGACGTTGGTGCGCACAGCCTCCGCCGGGTGCATCTCCAGCAGGGGCACGTGCTTGTGCGCGGCGGCGTGGAAGACGACGTCGGGGCGGTAGGTCCCGAAGATGTCGTTGATGCGAGCCCGGTCCCGGATGTCGGCGAGCACCTGACGGGCCCACGCGGGCAGCGTGGCCGCCACGTCGAAGAGGTGGGTCTCGTCGTGGTCCAGCAGCAGCAGCTCGCGCGGTCCGAAGCCCGCCACCTGCCGGGAGATCTCCGAGCCGATGGATCCGCCGGCGCCGGTGACCAGGACCACCTTGTCGTGCACCAGGGCGCGCACCGCGTCGAGGTCGGTCTCGATCTGGGCTCGGCCGAGCAGGTCCTGGATGTCGACGTCGCGCACGTCGCGCAGCCCGACCCGCCCGCCGGCGATCTCGTGCACCGGCGGCAGCAGCCGCAGCGGCAGACGGGCTGCCTCGGACAGGTCAGCTACCCGTCGTACGAGCCTCTGGTCCGCACTGGGGATCGCCAGCAGCACCTGGTCCACGCCACAGGTCTTTGCCACGGTAGGGAGGTCGTCGACAGGGCCGAGCACGGACGCGCCCCTCACGCGCCGACCCTGTGTCCGCGGGTCGTCATCGAGGACCGCGACCGCCACCAGGTCGCTCCCTCGACGGTCCATGTCCCGCAGCAGCGCGGCGCCGGCTTCTCCCGCGCCGACGACGAGCACCCGGGTCACGCCGGGGCGGCTGGTTCCGCCGCGGCGGGTGCCGAGCAGGCGGGCCTGGAACCGGACGAGCCCGGAGGCCCCGGTGTAGAGGACCCCCGCAACCAGGACGGACGACACCGGCAGCACCCGAACGACGAGGTCCACGGCGAGGAGCAGGAAGTAGGCCGCGACGCTGGCCCTGACATGTCGGCCTGCTTCCACGATGCTGGCGTGCCGCCAGACCTGGGAGTAGAGCCCTGCGATGCGGTTGGCAGCCAGCACGACCACGATGGCGAGAGGCAGTGCCTGCAGTGCTTTCGCACGGTAGTCCGCCGGGATCGAGCCGTCGAAGCGAAGCAGCAGCGCGGCGGCAAGGGTCAGGGCGACCAGCCCCGCGTCGACCACCTTGGCCACCAGGTCCTCGCGCAGTCGGGCTGCGCGCTGCGCCATCCGGACCGCGGTGCCCCCCGCGTTGCCCCCCATGAGACCCCCACTCCCGTTGTGCCGTCCCCCCAGACCCCACGGCCCGGTCAGTCAATCAGCGTGCGGATCGGGGTGTCGAGGTGTCCGGAAAAGGATCATCCGACCGGGTGTTGGCCATCGGGTGAACGGCGGACCCTCGGTCACGGGGCGTGAGCGGGCGACAGCACGTCGTGCAAGAGGTCCAACCAACGGTCCACGACGCGGTCGAGGTCGAACAGCTCGGTCACGTGCGTACGCGCACGAGGCCCCCACGTCGTAGCTTCCCGCAGGCAGCGTTCGAGTGCCGCCGAGGTCGCATCGGGGTCGCCGACAGGGACGAGCAGCCCGGTCGTCCCGTTCTCGAC
>JBOGDX010000031.1:0-12641 GCA_050743225.1 Actinomycetes bacterium
GATCAGGGCACCGGCTGAGGCGCTGAGGCGACCACGCTGATTAGCCCCCGAACGCGACGAATTTCGCGCGCTCGGGGGGCAGTGATCACGCTCGCGTGATCGTTTCGGCGGGGAGGCGGCGTGCGACGGGCCAGCACCCATCGGGGAGAATCGCGCGCTATGGAGATCTGGCCGGGGACCGCTTACCCGTTGGGTGCGACCTTCGACGGGGCGGGCACGAACTTCGCGCTCTTCTCAGAGGTCGCCGACCGGGTCGAGCTCTGCCTCTTCGAGGGGTCGTCGAGCAGCCGCCGGCTGACCGAGACCCGGGTCGACCTGCCCGAGGTCGACGGCTTCGTCTGGCACGGCTACCTGCCCCGGGTCGGCCCCGGGCAGCGGTACGGCTTCCGGGTGCACGGCCCGCGGGACCCGCACCGTGGGCTGCGGTGCAACCCGTCGAAGCTGCTTCTGGACCCGTACGCCAAGGCCGTGGAAGGGCAGGTCGACTGGTCCGAGTCACTGTTCGACTACCGGTTCGCCGCCCCCACCCGGGTCAACACGCTGGACTCGGGGCGCCACGCGCCCAAGTCGGTGGTGACCAACCCCTTCTTCGACTGGCAGTACGACCGGCACCCCCGCACGCCGTACCACCAGACGGTGATCTACGAGGCGCACGTGCGCGGCCTGACCATGACGCACCCGGGGCTGCCGGCCGGCATCCGCGGCATGTACGCCGGCATCGGCCACCCGGCGACCATCGAGCACCTGCACCGCCTCGGCATCACCGCGATCGAGCTCATGCCGGTGCACCAGTTCGTGCAGGACCACCACCTGGTGGAGAGGGGCCTGTCCAACTACTGGGGCTACAACACCATCGGCTTCTTCGCCCCGCACAACACCTACTCCTCGAGCGGCCAGCGCGGCCAGCAGGTCCTGGAGTTCAAGGCGATGGTGCGCGAGCTGCACGCCGCGGGGATCGAGGTGATCCTCGACGTCGTCTACAACCACACGGCCGAGGGCAACCAGATGGGCCCGACGCTGTCCTTCCGCGGCATCGACAACCAGGCGTACTACCGGCTGGTCGACGGCAGCCCCGAGCACTACTACGACACCACGGGCACCGGCAACACGCTGCTCATGCGTCACCCGCACGTGCTCCAGCTGATCATGGACTCGCTGCGCTATTGGGTGCTGGAGATGCACGTCGACGGCTTCCGGTTCGACCTCGCGTCGACGCTGGCCCGCCAGTTCCACGAGGTGGACCGGCTGTCGGCCTTCTTCGACCTCGTGCAGCAGGATCCGGTCATCTCGCAGGTCAAGCTGATCGCCGAGCCGTGGGACGTCGGCGAGGGCGGCTACCAGGTCGGCAACTTCCCGCCGCTGTGGACCGAGTGGAACGGCAAGTACCGCGACACGGTTCGCGACTTCTGGCGCGGTGAGCCGGCCACCACTGCCGAGTTCGCCTCCCGCCTCACCGGGTCGGCGGATCTCTACCAGGAGGACGGCCGGCGGCCGTTGGCGTCCATCAACTTCGCGACCGCCCACGACGGGTTCACCCTGACCGACATGGTCTCCTACAACCAGAAGCACAACGAGGCCAACGGCGAGGACAACGCCGACGGCGAGAGCCACAACAGGTCGTGGAACTGCGGCGTCGAGGGCCCCACAGACGACCTCGAGGTGCTCGCCCTGCGGGAACGGCAGAAGCGCAACATCCTCACCACCCTGTTCCTGTCGCAGGGTGTCCCGATGCTGCTCCACGGCGACGAGCTGGGCAGGACCCAGAACGGCAACAACAACGCCTACTGCCAGGACAACCCGATCTCGTGGGTGGACTGGACGGACGCAAAGGACCACTGGTCGCTCACCGGTTTCGTCGAGGCACTGGCCCGGCTGCGCCGTGAGCATCCGGTGTTCCGGAGACGGCGGTTCTTCCAGGGCGACCCGGCCCGCGGGTCGGAGAGCGCGCTCGGCGACATCGCGTGGTTCACGCCGGCGGGCGAGCACATGAACGAGGGCGACTGGCAGGTCGGGTACGCGCGGTCGCTGGCTGTCTTCCTCAACGGGGACGCCATCGCCGAGCCGGACGCGCGCGGCGAGCGGGTCACCGACGACTCGTTCCTGATGTTCTTCAACGCGTCCCACGACGACATGGACTTCACGGTCCCGCGCGAGATCTACGGCGAGCGCTGGGAGGTCGTGCTGGACACGGAGTCACCGCTGGTGGTCGACCGGCCGTCGGCGAAGGCCGGCGAGTCGCTGACCGTGGAGTCGCGCTCGATCCTGGTCCTGCGGCGCGTCGTCTGAGCGGGATGGCCGACGCCGAGCCGACACCCCCGCGGGTGCCGACGGGCACGTACCGGCTGCAGCTGCGCGCGGAGTTCGGCTTCGACGACGCGGCGGCCGTGCTGCCGTACCTGCACGACCTCGGCGCCTCCCACGTCTACCTCTCCCCCGTGCTGCAGGCGGCTCCCGGGTCGACCCACGGCTACGACGTCGTTGACCACACGCGGCTCAACGAGGAGCTCGGCGGCGCAGCGGCCTTCCGGCGGCTCTCGGAGGCTGCCCGCAGCCTGGGACTGGGGGTGGTGGTCGACGTCGTCCCCAACCACATGGCGGTCCCGACACCCGCCTCGCTCAACGCCGCGCTCTGGTCGGTGCTGCGGACCGGACCGGCCTCGCCGTACGCCAGGTGGTTCGACGTCGAGTGGGCCGCCCAGGAACGTGCGCTGCTGATGCCCGTCCTGGGGCGGCGCATCGGCGAGGTGGTCGCCGACGGCGAGATCACCCTCGACAGGGAAGGCCACCCGTCCGGCGAACCGGTGCTGCGCTACTTCGACCACGTGCTCCCGGTGCGGCCGGGCACCGAGGGACTGCCGTTGCCGGAGCTCCTGGACCGGCAGTTCTACCGGCTCGCCCACTGGCGGGTCGGTGACGAGGAGCTGAACTACCGCCGGTTCTTCGACATCGACACCCTCGCGGCGGTACGGGTCGAGGACGAGCAGGTCTTCGCAGAGACCCATGCGGTGCTGCTGGCCCTGGTCGCCGAGGACCGCGTGCACGGCCTGCGGATCGACCACCCCGACGGGCTGGCCGACCCTCGTGGCTACCTGCGCCGGCTGGCCGAGACCACCGGCGGAGCGTGGGTCGTCGTCGAGAAGATCCTCGAGGGCGACGAGCCGCTGCCCGATGACTGGCCGTGCGCGGGCACCACGGGGTACGACGCGCTGCTCCGGGTCGGCGGCCTCCTGGTCGACCCGGACGCCGATGCGCGGCTCACCAGCCTCTACGCGGGCTTGACCGGTGAGCCCACTGACTTCGCGGTGGTCGTCGACGAGTCGAAGCGGTTCGTCGTCGGGCGCGGCCTGCACGCGGAGGTCGCCCGCCTGGTCGAGGTCGCCGCCGCGGTCTGCCACGAGCACCTGGAGCTGCGCGACCACACCCGCCGCGGGCTGCACGAGGCCCTGGTCGAGCTGCTCGTCGCCATGCCGGTCTACCGGGCGTACGTCGTGCCGGGAGAGCCCGCCCCGCCCGAGTCGCGCCGCATCGTCGACACCGCCGTCCGGGTCGCCGGGCAGCGGCTCCCCGACGATCGGCACGGCACCCTGGAGCTGCTCGCCGAGCTGGCGCTCGGCGACCGCGGTCGCGGGCCACACCGCGACGAGTTCGTCGTCCGCTTCCAGCAGACCTGCGGCCCCGTGATGGCCAAGGGCGTTGAAGACACCGCGTTCTACCGGTGGCTGCGGCTCACGTCGCTCAACGAGGTCGGCGGAGACCCAGCACATCTCGGCGTCCCGCCCGAGGAGTTCCACCGCTGGTGCGTACGGCAGCAGTCGACGTGGCCGGCCGCCATGACGACGTTGTCCACGCACGACACCAAGCGCAGCGAGGACGTCCGCGCCCGGCTGGCCGTGATCAGCGAGCTCCCCGCGGAGTGGGGGGAGAACCTGGCAGCCTGGCGCGCGTCGACCGCGGCCTACCGCCCGGCCGCGCTCGACGCCAACACCGAGTACCTCCTCTGGCAGACGCTGGTCGGCGCCTGGCCACTGGACGCCCCGCGGCTGACGGCGTACCTCGAGAAGGCGACCCGCGAGGCGAAGCGCCGCACGACGTGGACCGAGCCCGACGCCGAGTACGACGCCGCAGTGACGTCCTTCGCCCGCCAGGTGCTGGACGACGAGACCGTCGCCTCGATGGTCGCCGCCTTCGTCACCCGGCTGGCGCCCGCGTTCCGCGCCAACGTGCTCGGGCAGAAGCTGCTCGCGCTGACCGTGCCCGGCGTGCCCGACGTCTACCAGGGCTGCGAGGCCATGGACCTGTCCCTCGTGGACCCCGACAACCGCCGGCCGGTCGACTACGCCGCGCGGGCCGCGCGGCTCGCTGCCCTCGACGCCGGCGAGCCGGCGCGCGACCTCGACGACGAGAAGCTGCTGGTCGTCTCGCGTGCGCTGCGGCTCCGCCGCCGGCACCCCGAATGGTTCGGCCCCGGCGCGACGTACGAACCGCTGCCGACGTCGACGGACCATGCCGTCGCGTTCGCTCGCGCCGGCAGCGTGGTCACCGTGGTGTCGCGGCTGACCACCGGGCTGCGCGAGTGGCGCGACGAAGCGGTGACGCTTCCGGAGGGACGGTGGCGCGACGAGCTCACCGACCAGACGTACGTGGGTCGGCAGCCGCTGCGGGACGTCCTGGGTGTGCTGCCGGTCGCGCTCCTGGTCCCGGCCGAGCACGCGACCTGAGGCGCGCTGACGGTTTTCCGTCGACGCGCCTAGACCAGGTCGCGTGCCACCGAGGAGACGACGAGCTCGGCGGCCGGCGCCGGCACCTGCAGGTGGAAGCCCTGCGCCTCGTCGCAACCGAGGTCGGCCAGGGCGGACAGCGTCGGCTCGTCCTCCACGCCCTCGGCGACGCAGATGACCCCGAGGGAGTGCGCCATCTCGAGCGTCCACCGGACCAGCGCGGTGTCCGTCGTGCTGACGGTCAGGCCCTGGACGAGCGAGCGGTCCAGCTTGAGCACCGACACCGGGTAGCGCCGCAGGTAGAGCAGGCTGGCGTAGCCCGCCCCGAAGTCGTCGACGGCGACCGCGACACCGTTCGCGGCGAGCCGTCGGAGCACGACCTCGGCGGCGGTGGGGTCGGCGAGCAGTGCCGTCTCGGTCAGCTCCACGACGAGGCTGGACCCGGACAGCCCCCGTGCCGAGAGCTCTGCACAGACAAGGTCCGCGAAACCAGGATCGTTCACGTCGTACGCCGAGACGTTGACCGAGACGGTGACCTCCAGTCCCTGCGAGCGCCAGGCCGCGACCTGGTCCAGCGCGCCGGCGAGAACCGCCCGGGTCACCAGCCGGATCGAGCCCGTCATCTCGGCGTGCGGCACGAACTGCCCGGGAGGCAGCAGGCCGCGGCTCGGGTGGCGCCACCGGACGAGCGCCTCGATGCGGGTGATCGTCCGGGTCGCGACCGTGAAGCTGGGCTGGAAGTGCACCTCGAGCTCGCCTGCTGCCACGCCTCGTCGCAGGTCGGCGTCGAGCCCGAGGACGTCCCGGTCGTCAGGAGCCAGGTCCTCGCGGTAGATCTGCCAGCCGGCCCGGCGGGCCTTGGCGTCGTACATGGCGATGTCCGCCCGCTGCAGCAGCGTCCCGTAGTCACGGCCGTGCTGGGGGGCCAACGCGATCCCGACGCTGGCACCGACGGAGACGTCGAGCCCGTCGACGGCCACCGGAGCGGTGATGGTGAGGGTGAGCCGTTCGCAGAAGGCCCGGACGGCATCCTCGTCGGGCAGGCCACGAGCGAGAATCACGAACTCGTCGCCGCCGAGCCGGGCGACGACGTCGTCCGGCTCCCGGACTACCTCCGCAAGCCGTTGCGCGACGACCGCCAGCAGGTGGTCGCCGGCGTGGTGGCCGAGCGAGTCGTTGACGTGCTTGAAACGGTCGAGGTCGAGGAGGATGACCGCAAGGCTTCGCTCGCGGGCGAGCAGCGCGTCCGCGAGCTCGCGCGCGGCCATCCTGTTGTGCAACGACGTGAGTTCGTCGCGCCGGGCGGCGCGGTGCATGAACCGTCCGTGGCGGACGTAGCCGACCACGGACAGCACGAGGAGCAGGACACCCACGGCGACGCTGAGCAGCGGGCCTCGGCTGGTGGGGGCGGCCCAGGCGCCGGTCGGCTCGGTCACCGACACGACGACCGCCCACGACGTCGCGATGTTGCGGTCCGAGGCGGCATGCCGCACGGCATGCCGCATGCCACCGTCGGAGCGCAAGTGACCGTCCTGGGCGGTGTGCACCCAGCCCAGCGACCCGTCCCGAGGACTGCCGAGCGGTCGGCCGATGTCCTGCGGCTTGGTGCTGTCGATGACGACCCGTCCCGTGCGGAGGTCCACGACCCGGACGCGGACCGTCGGGTCCTCGCTGTAGAAGGCGAGCCGGAAGCTCTCGATGGTCACCTCGAAGTGCACGACCGCCGGCGAGACGCCAGGACCGATGTCGACCTTGGCGGCGTTGGAGACCACCCACTCCCCGGTGGCGTCGGAGCGGTACGGCGCGGACGAGTAGACCTTGCCGTAGGGCAGTGCCAGCGCCCGCTCGATGAACGGGTCGGTCCGGAGCGCGTCGAGATCCTCCGGGTCGGTGACCCGCCCCCGCACCACCTCGGCGTTCTCGGCACCGCTGCGATCGATGAACCCGGCGGCCGCGATGCTGTCCCGGAACAGCAGCCCGAGGTCGGCCAGGGCGGTGTGCACGCGCGGCATGAGGTCTCCGGCGATCTGCCCCTCGACGCGTTGCTGGCGGGTCCCGTCCGCACGGTAGAAGTTGGCGAACGCCACGGAGTGAGAGGCGACCAGGGTGACCGCCCGGGCCCGCTCCGCGTAGTCGTCAAGGGCGGCGACCCGGGAGGCCGCGGTCAGCTCGAGATCGCCGTCGAGACGCTCCGCCGCCTTCTCGGCCAGCACGCCCGCTGCCACACCGGCGGTGACCGCCAGCAGGCCGAGCGCGAGCAGCGCCGCGCGGAAGCGTTGCATGTCGCCCTCTCGCTCGGACCCTGCGTAGGGAGCGGGTATCGACCGGTGCTCGGCCGGGGTTGAGCCTTTCGAGTGACCCTGTTGTGACCTCAGTCACTCGCGAGCAGGCGGCGACGCTGCTCCTCGACGTCGAAGTCGGGTGCGGGCCAGCCGAGCGCCATGGCCTCGAGCTGCTCGAGCAGGATGTTCATGACCGCCCAGTTCCGGTACCACTTCCGGTCCGCGGGAACGACGTACCACGGCGCGGCGTCGGTGTTGCAGCGCTCCAGCGCGTCGGCGTAGGCCTGCATCATCGGCTCCCACGCGGCCCGGCTGTCGACGTCGCCGGGGTTGAACTTCCATAGCTTGTCCGGCTGGTCCAGCCGTGCGAGGAGCCGGGACTTGGACTCCTCCTTGGAGATGTTCAGGTAGCACTTGACGACAGTCGTGCCGCGGGCCGCCAGGTCGGCCTCGAACCGGTTGATGGTGCCGTACCTACGCATCCAGGTCCGTCGCTCCACGATGCCCAGCACCCGCGCCACGACGACGTCCTCGTAGTGCGAACGGTCGAAGACCCCGACCATCCCCGGTCCCGGCAAGCGCCTCTTGATGCGCCAGAGGAAGTCGTGGGCCAGCTCCTCCCTGGTCGGCGCCTTGAACGCGGCGATCGAGACACCCTGCGGGTCCACCTGGCCCACGACGTGACGGACCGTGCCGCCCTTGCCGGCGGTGTCCAAGCCCTGGAGGACGAGCAGTACGCGGCGCGTGCCCCCCGTACGGCCCTCGGCATAGAGGCGCTCCTGGAGGTCGGCCAGGCGGGGACCCAGCTGATCGAGTGCCTTCTTGCCCGTCGACTTGCCCCCGTCGAAGCCGGGGGTCGCGCGGGTGTCGAGCCGCTCCAGGTCGACCGGGCCGGCCGGCAGCCGCAGCAGGTCGCTGACCCGGTCGGTGCTCGGGCGCGCGTCCTTGGTCGCCTGCTTCGAGGACTTCTTCGGCATGGCTGGGATCGTGGCAGAGATCCGCCCGCCCGTGGGCCTGCCGGCTGCACGACCTCGGTAGGTTCGGGCGTCGTGACGCGGTTCGAGGTCTGGGCACCGCACGCGCGGACGGTGACCGTGGTGGCCGACGACCGGACGTACGGCATGAACCCCTCCCACGGCAACGACGGGTGGTGGCGTGCCGACGTACCTGCAGCAGGTCCTGGCAGCGACTACGGCTTCCGCCTCGACGACGACGAGACGGTCCTGCCCGACCCGCGGTCGCGCTGGCAGCCGTCCGGCGTGCACGGTCCGTCGCGGCTGTACGACGACGCGTCGTTCGCCTGGACGGACTCCGGCTGGCGTGGGGTCCAGCTGCCCGGGTCGGTGTTCTACGAGCTGCACGTCGGGACCTTCACGCCGGCCGGCACGCTCGACGCCGCGATCGGGCGGCTCGACCATGTGGTCGAGCTCGGCATCGACGTCGTCGAGCTCATGCCGGTCGGTGCCTTTCCCGGCATCGCGGGCTGGGGCTATGACGGAGTGCACCCGTACGCCGTGCACGAGCCGTACGGCGGGCCCGACGCGTTGAAACGGTTCGTCGACGCGTCCCACTCCCGCCGCCTCGGGGTCTGCCTCGACGTGGTCTACAACCACCTCGGGCCGTCGGGCAACTATCTGCCGCGCTTCGGGCCGTACTTCACCGAGCGGCACCAGACACCGTGGGGAGCGGCGGTGAACCTCGACGACGAGGGTTCGCCCGAGGTCCGGCGCTGGGTCATCGACAACGCGGTGACGTGGCTGCGTGACTTCCACGTTGACGCCTTGCGGCTGGACGCGGTGCACGCCCTCGTCGACGACTCGGCCGAGCACATCCTGACCAGCCTGGCGCGCAAGGTCGACGCGCTGTCGGTGGCGTTGCGACGGCCGCTGTCCCTGATCGCCGAGTCGGACCTGAACAAGCCACGGACCGTGGTGCCGGTCGAGGGGGGCGGGAACGGGATGACGGCGCAGTGGAGCGACGACTTCCACCACGCCTTACACACGCTGCTCACCGGCGAGGACCAGGGCTACTACGCCGACTTCGCGGAGGACCCTTTCGCTGCCACGGCTGCCACGCTTCGCGGCGCCTTCTTCCACGACGGCCGGCGCTCCTCGTTCCGCGGGTCGGACTGGGGTGCCCCGGTCGACCGGTCGGCTGTGCCGGGTTGGCGGTTCCTGGGCTACCTCCAGACCCACGACCAGGTGGGAAACCGAGCGGTCGGCGACCGGATCGGTCATGGCCTGACTCACGGGCTCGCGCGGGTCGGAGCCGCCCTGGTGCTCACCTCACCTTTCACGCCGATGCTGTTCATGGGCGAGGAGTGGGGGGCCTCCACCCGGTGGCAGTACTTCACCTCGCACGAGGAGCCGGGGCTGGCCGGGGCCGTTCGCGACGGCCGGCGCCGGGAGTTCGCGGCCCACGGCTGGGCCTCGGAGGACGTTCCCGACCCGCAGGACGCGGCGACGGTCCGGGCCTCGACCCTTGACTGGTCCGAGGTCACGACCGCACCGCACGCGTCGCTGCTGTCCTGGTACCGCTCGCTGCTCGCCCTCCGGCGCGCCGAGCCGGACCTGTCGGACCCGAGGCTGGACCGGGTGGAGGTGACGTACGACGCCGCTGCCCGCTGGATCGTGGTGACCCGTGGGGGGCTCCGCGTCGTGTGCAACCTCGCCGGTGTCGCGCAGGCCGTTCCCGTGGACGGCCCAGCCGTCGAGGTGCTGCTCGCGTCGGCACCGCCGACGATCACCGGTGGCACCGTCGGGATGGCCGCCGAATCGGTGGCGATCGTCCGCGTCGGCGATCAGGCATCGAGCCCAAGCCGTTAGAAGCGTCGGAGTGGCGGGCCGTCTGGCAGGCTCGTGGGCATGCTGGGGAACATCGTCAGCGCCCTCTTCGCCGGCCTGCTCGTCGGCGCACTCGGTCGCCTCGTCGTGCCAGGCCGCCAGCCGATCGGCTGTCTCCTCACCATCCTGATCGGCGTGGTCGGCGCGGTGGCCGGCACCGCCATCGCCCGCGCGGCCGACGTCGACTGGTGGCTGCTCGTCCTCGCAGTGCAGGTCGGGGTCGCGGCGGTTGGCGTGGCGGTCGTTGCGGCAGCCATGCGCGGCCCGCGACGGCGACCCCCTTCACTCCCCCGCTGACACCGACGCCGGCGCTCTCCGCGCGACCGACACTGCCCACATCACGAGCGGCAGCTGGAGTGGCAACCGCGCGAACGTCGCCAGGCGGTACCAGTCCGAGCGTCCTTCGGCATCGATCGCCATCCGGATGTTCGCGGGAAACACCGCAACGAACAGCAGGGCGGTGGCCCAGCCCGACGGTCGACGGGTACGCGGCAGGACCAGACCCACGGCGCAGGCCAGCTCGGCAACGCCGCTGACATAGACCAGGGCGTACGGCGACGGCAGCTGTGCCGGCACGATCTCGGCGTACGGCCTCGGTGCAACGAAGTGGGCGGACCCCGTCACCACGAGGAGCCCTGCGAGCAGGTACGGCGACGCTCGACGCAGCCGGCTCGTCACCCGCTGATCGTCGCACGCGTGCGTCGGGCGGCCCGTGACCGGTGCGAGGATCGCGGGATGCGCCAGCTCCTGCCGTCGTACGCGCCCACCGTCGACCTGTCCGAGGCCTATCGGTATCCGGCCGACCGGACCTGGGTGCGGGCCAACATGGTCTCGTCCCTCGATGGCTCCGCCGTGAAGGACGGTCGGTCGGGCGGGCTGTCGGGCCCGGCAGACAAGGCACTGTTCGGCCTGTTGCGCGGGCTGTGCGACGTCGTCCTGGTCGGCGCGGGCACCGCGCGAGCGGAGGGCTACCGGGCGCTGAAGGCCAAGGAGGAGTTCGCCGAGATGCGGGCACGCGCCGGTCAGCGGCCCGCACCGGTCCTTGCCGTGGTGAGCTCTCGGCTCGACCTCGACCCGGAGTCTGCGCTCTTCACGGGCGTCGAGCGCACCATCGTGGTCACGACAGCGGCGGACACCGAAGCGAGGGCACGGCTGGAGCCGGTCGCCGACATAGTCGACGCCGGCGAGAGCCTGGTGGACGTACGCACGGCGGTCGACCGCCTTGCCGACCGGGGCCTGACCCGCGTGCTTTGCGAGGGCGGCCCGAGCCTGCTGGCCGACGTCATCGCCGCGGGACGGCTCGACGAGCTCTGCCTGTCGTGGGCGCCAGTGGTGGTGGGCGGCTCGGGCACGCGGATCGTGCACGGCCCGGAGGTGGACGCCGAGTTCGAGCCGGCACACCTTCTCGAGGAGGACGGGGCGCTCTTCGGCCGCTACGTCAGGAGCGGCGCCGGCTGACCATTGACACCGGCCGCTGACAGGACTGTCGTGCACTTGTAGCGGCAACTTCTGACCGGAGGTGTCCCCCATGGGCGAGTGGAACGCGATGACGTACGAAGGCAAGGACACGATCCTGCGCGTCGTCAACAGGGAGGCTCAGCAGTTCTTCGACCTGGCCTCGCCCCGCGAGGCGTGGGAGGCGCCGACGCCCTGCACCGGCTGGACGACCCGCGACCTCGTCGGTCACATCGTCGACACCACCGAGGGCTACTTCCGCGCGTTCGACGCAGCCCGAGGCACCGCCGAGGACAAGCCGGCTCACGGACTCCCGAGGATGTCCGAGCTGGCGAACGCCGGGGCCATCGCATTCCGGGACGTGCCGCAGGACGAGCTGCTCGACCGGCTGCGCACCGACCAGCAGAAGATGATGGACCTGCTCAGCGCGGTCAGTGCCGACGACTGGACGGGCCTGATGGTCACCCACGCCTACATGGGCCCGGTGCCGGCGTTCTTCTACGCAGCGGGCCAGCTCATGGACTACGGCGTGCACTCGTGGGACATCCGGCAGGGCACCGGGCGCGCTCACGGGCTGTCCGGTGACGTCGCGGACCTGCTGGTGCCGTTCATGTTCGCGCTCTGGCAGGGCACGGTCCGCCCGGACCGCGACACGACCCCGTTCCAGGTGGGGGTGCGCGTGATCAGCGGCGCCAACGCGGCCGACTACCGGATCTCGGTCAACCAGAACGGCATGACGTACGACCAGGGTGCCGTCGACGACCTGCCCGCGGTCATCGAGTTCGACGCCGCGAGCTTCGTGCTGACCGCGTTCGGCCGGTTCAACGGCGGGACCGTGCGCGGTGACCAGGCCGTCGCCGACCGGTTCGTCAACATGTTCTTCCGGATCTAGCCTCGCCTGCCTAACCAGCCGGCGCGCCGGGACCGGGCGGCTCGTAGCGGACCGAGCGATCGACGTCGCGGTAGACGTCGAGCCCCACCGGCCGGCGCATCTCCTCGGCGAGGTGACCGAGCAGCCCTGCCGTGCGCGCCAGCAGGGCGAACCCGCGCAGGACCTGCGCCGGGAAGCCGAGGTCAGCCAGCGCCGCTCCGCCCACGCCCGCCCCGTTGACCGGCAGCCGTCGCCCGACGACCTCGGGATGGACCCGGCCGACCGCCTCGAGCAGCCGCAGGTGCGGGCCCCGCAGGCCCTCCTCCTCGGCGATGCGCAGCACCACCGGCGTGCGCGGGTCCTCGTCCTTGTGGACCGGGTGCCCCAGGCCCGGCAGCGGCTGCCCGGCAGCGTGCCGGCGGGCCACCGCGGCTCGCGCCACCTTGTCCCAGCCGGCCTCGTCGTCCGGCGG
>JBOGDX010000032.1:0-12272 GCA_050743225.1 Actinomycetes bacterium
GAGCCGGTCAGACCGGACGCACCGAGTCCGCCTGGGGGCCCTTCTGCCCCTGCGAGATCTCGAACTCGACGCGCTGACCCTCCTCGAGGGAGCGGTAGCCGTCCATCTGGATCGCGCTGTAGTGCACGAAAACGTCTGCGCCATCGTCAACCGCGATGAAGCCGTAGCCCTTCTCGCTGTTGAACCACTTGACGGAGCCTTGTGCCATTCCTACTCCTGCGTGCTGAGCCGACGGGGCCAGCACCATGCGGGCCCCGGGTCGTGCTCGACCCGCCGTCCCAAAACGGTCCGGCGGGGCGCCGCGAAGTCGTTCTTGGTGCACTCGAGGCTCGACCGTGCAGCAGAGTAGTGGCCCAGGTCACAGCGGCACAGGACAACCGCGACATCCGTGTCATGAAGTCGTGACATCCCTGCGTCCCCGCGGATCGGTCAGCCGAGTCCGGCCGCGGCGAACGCGTCGGCCGACGCCGGGATGGTGGCGGCCGGCCCGACGACCCCGGAGACTGCGTCGAGGGTCTTCAGCCCCTCGCCGGTGTTGAACACGACCGTGTCCGCCGCCGGATCGAGCTCCCCGGCGGCGAGCAGCTTCCGCAGCGTGGCGACGGTCACCCCGCCGGCCGTCTCGGCGAAGATCCCCTCCGTCCTGGCCAGCAGCAGGATCGCCTCGACGATCTCCTCGTCCGACACGTCCTCGACCCGGCCGCCGGTGCGACGCACCGCATCCAGCACGTACGGGCCGTCCGCCGGGTTGCCGATCGCGAGGGACTTCGCGATCGTCGCCGGGCGGACCGGACTGACCACGTCGTGGCCGGCCTTGAAGGCCGCCGCGACAGGCGAGCAGCCGGTGGCCTGCGCGCCGTAGAGCCGGTAGGGACGGTCCTCGACCAGGCCCAGCGTCGCGAGCTCGCCGAAGGCCTTGTCCACCTTGGTGAGCTGCGCCCCGGATGCGACCGGGATGACGACCTGCTCGGGCAGCCGCCAGCCGAGTGCCTCGGCCACCTCGAAGCCCAGAGTCTTCGAGCCCTCGGCGTAGTAGGGGCGAACGTTGACGTTCACGAACGCCCAGTCGTCGTGGTCACCAGCCAGCTCCGAGGCCACCCGGTTCACGTCGTCGTAGGTCCCCTCGACGGCGACCAGCGTCCCGCCGTACACCGCCGTCGTCACGATCTTCGCCCGCTCGAGGTCCGCGGGCACGAGCACGACCGACCGGATGCCGGCTCGCGCGGCTGCCGCGGCCACGGCGTTCGCGAGGTTGCCGGTCGACGGGCAGGCCAGCGTCGAGAAGCCGAGCTCGCGGGCGGCCGCGAGGGCGACACCGACGACGCGGTCCTTGAACGAGTGGGTCGGGTTGGCGCTGTCGTCCTTGATCCAGAGGGAGCGCATGCCCAGCTCGCGCGCGAGGTTGTGCGCGGGGACCAGCGGCGTCGCCCCGGGCTCGAGGTTGGGGGTGTCCTGGACGGTACGCGGGACAGGCAGCAGGGCCCCGTACCGCCAGATGTTGCTCGGTCCTGCCTCGATCGACTCCCGCGTCACCCGGCCGAACTCGTAGGACACCTCCAACGGTCCGAAGCAGTCCGCGCACGCGTAGTACGGCCCCAGGCCGACGGAGGCTCCGCACTCGCGGCAGGCCAGGGCGCGGGCCGGGCCCAGGTCGGGCACGCTGGTGGTGGTGGGTGCCGTAGGTGCGGCGGTGGCGCTCGGTGTCACGGGGACGGGTCCTCTCTCATCTGTCCCGGGCGCGCTCGCGCCGGGGTCGGACTTGGCACCGTGACCGAGACCCGCCTGATCGGGGTTCTCGGTGCGGTTGCCGGGGCTTCGTCGGGCCGTTCCCTCTGCCCCTCTGGATGAGCGGTGTTCAGTTGTGCGGCCACTGTAGATCGCCGTCTCACCGCCGGAGACCGGCCGTCCGCGCGCTGAGACGACACACCGAGCGGGGTGCCACGATGTGCCGGTGCGCGCCGCGTTCCGCCTGCGCCAGGTGGTCAACCTGGTGAACCTCTCCACCCCATTGGGCGTGCTGGTGGCGTGCCTGGGCCGCGCGCGTCTCGCGACCGGACCCGACGGGCTGGTCCTGGCCCGGGGCTACCGGCTGCCGGTCCCGCCGGCGCCGGCGTTCACGGTCGGCAACGTGGTGGTGCTCCGCCTCGATGACACCGCCCTCGCGCGGCGGCCGCGGCTGCTCGCCCACGAGAGCCGGCACGCGACGCAGTACGCCTGGTGCGTGGGGCCGGTGCTGCTGCCGCTCTACGCGCTGGCGGCCGGCTGGTCGTGGCTACGCTGCCGGGACCCGGCGTCGTACAACGTCTTCGAGCGACGCGCCGGACTCGCCGACGGCGGTTACGCCGCGACGGCGATCGGGCAGGATCGGCCTCATGTCTGAGCCCGGCACGGCCTCCCTGCTCGTCGCGTCCAACCGCGGACCGCTGTCGTTCACCGAGTCCAGCGACCGGACGCTGCAGGTCAGCCGCGGCGGCGGAGGGCTCGTCTCCGGCCTGTCCGGCCTCGGTGACACCGAGGTCGTGTGGGTGTGCGCCGCCCTCTCCGACGGGGACCGGGCGGCTGCCCGCCGCGCACCCGGCGGCCGGCTGGACAAGGACGGGCACGACACCGGCGGCACGGTGGTGCGGATGCTCGACATCGACCCGACCACGTTCAACCGTGCCTACAACGCGATCGCGAACTCGACGCTGTGGTTCGTGCATCACCTGCTCTACGCGACGCCCACCTCGCCGGCCTTCGACGCGGGCTTCCGGCGCGAGTGGGCGTCCTACGAGGCCTACAACCAGGCGTTCGCCGACGCACTGGCCGCGGAGGCCGCCGGTGGCGCGAAGGTCCTCGTGCAGGACTACCACCTCACGCTTGTCCCCCGGTTGTTGCGCGACCTGCGGCCCGACCTGCGCATCGGTCACTTCTCGCACACGCCATGGGCCCCGGTCGACTACTTCCGGGTGCTGCCCGGTCAGGTCGCCCGCGAGACCCTGGTCGGGATGCTCGGCGCCGACCACACCGGCTTCCACTCGCAACGGTGGGCGTCGGCGTTCGCATCGTGCTGTGCCCAGGTGCTGGGTGCCGACGCCGACGGCTCGAGGGTGACGTACGAGGGGCGAACGACCGTGCTCGGCGTGCACCCGCTCGGCGTTGACGCCGAGGCGCTGCGTGAGCGAGCCGGCGAGGACGACGTCGAGTCGCGGCTGATCGCACTGCGCGGCAAGCTCGGCCCACGCAAGGCGATCGTGCGGGTCGACCGCACCGAGCTGTCGAAGAACATCGCCCGCGGTCTGCTGGCCTACCGCGAGCTGCTGCGGCGCTACCCGCAGTGGCGGGGCAAGGTCACCCACCTGGCGTCGGCCTATCCCAGCCGGCACGACCTGCCCGAGTACCGCGAGTACACCGCACACGTGCAGCGGCTCGCCGGCGAGATCGAGGACGAGTTCGGCACCGAGGACTGGCGGCCGATCGTCCTCGACGTCACCGACGACTACGCGCGTTCGCTGGCGCTCTACCGGGTCGGGGACGTGCTGCTGGTCAACCCGGTCCGCGACGGCATGAACCTCGTGGCGAAGGAGGTGCCGGTGCTCTCGGAGAACGGGTGCGTCGTCGTGCTGTCGACGGAGGCGGGTGTCGCGGACGAGTTCGGCGACGACGCGCTGCTGGTCAACCCGTTCGACATCTCCGGCACGGCGGACGCCCTGCACGAGGCGCTGTCGATGCCGGACGAGGAGCGTCGGGCACGCACCGGTCGGCTGGCGGAGGCGGCGACCCGGCTGCCCCCGACGAAGTGGCTCGCCGAACAGGTGGACGCGATCTGAGTGGGTTGGTGCCGGGGGCGGCCGCTCGGGTGGTCGGCGACCGGCACCGGCTGCACACCGGGTTCCGCCCGCTGCGACCTCGTGGTGTTCGAGCTGGGCGTCACGATCGGCGCCGGCATCTGCGACCTCCATGCCGCTTGCCGCGCACTCCTGCAGGCATGGCGCGGTGCGCCGAAGCGAATGCAGGGCGCGGTGCGCTGAAGACGGCGCAACAGCGCCGAGGGCGCCCTATTGATGCGGCCACAGGGCATTGCGCCGTCTTTTGCGCACCGCTCGCAGCCGGGGCTCGCAACCCGTTAGGGGCTCGACCGGTGCTCGGCCCCCTCAACCGGCAGTGATCGCGTCGGCCAGCGACGTGAGCAGCTCGACGACTCCCTCGGGGCCGTCGACGACCAGGTCGGCCCGCTCGGCCAGTGCGGTGACCTCCGACGACCCGCTGCAGACGAGCAGGCCGGGCAGGCCTGTCGAGCGCAGCCGCTGGACCTCGGCGAAGGCCGGCAGGTCGCCCAGATCGTCGCCGGCGAACACCACCGCGGACGGTGTCAGCTCCTCGACCAGGGCCCGGACCGCGTCCCCCTTGTCCCCGCCGGCCGGGCGCAGCTCGAGCACGAGACGGCCGGGCTCGACCACCAGGCCGGTCTCGTCGGCCAGCCGGCTCAGAGGCGCGCGGAGCAGGTCGAACGCCGCTTGGGGGTCTGCGGCCCGGCGGGTGTGCACCGCCACCGCCCGACCCTTGTCCTCGACATAGGTGCCGTCCGGCGCGCCGAGCTCGGCGAGCAGGCTGGGCAGCTGCCGGCGGGCGGCATCGACTCCGGCGACCTCGCCGGGCGCCGTGACGCGGCCGTCACGCCAGCGCTCGAGCCCGTAGTGGCCCAGCACGGTGAGGCCCCTGACTCCGGCGAGCCCCCCGTAGTCGACGGCGGTCGCCGCGGGGCGCCCCGTCACCACGGCGATGTGGACCCCGAGGTCAGCGAGGCGTTGCAGGACCGGGGGGATCGCGGGATGGGCCCGCGCCTGGTCCGGCACCGGCACGATCGGCGACAGCGTGCCGTCGAAGTCCAGCCCGACCAGGGCCCGCTCGGGACCGGCCAGCACCGCGGCCAGGCCCTCGCGGCCCTCCTGCGTGGACGGGACGGGCAGGCTCACGTCAGCCCGGGTAGGAGTCGGTGACCACCACGGTCAGCCGGGTTTCGGAGAGGTTGCCGAAGCGCGGCCGCACTCGCGGCTCGGTCGGCAGATCGCCCGCGACGGCGAGCGCATCGGCCCGCGCACCCACGGGGTAGTAGACGGTCGTCGCCCGCAAGATGCCGCGGAAGTTGCCGACGGCCGGGACCTCCCAGCCGGACGCTCGCAGCCGGTCGGCGACCGTGCCGGCCAGCCCGCCGCGAGAGGTCTGGTTGAGCACCACGACCTCCAGGCCCGACGTCACCGCCTTGGTGTCGGCGACCTCGGTGGACGGGGACGCGGCCGGTGTCGTGGAGGCAGCGACCGACGGCTCGGCCGCGGCAACGGTCGGTGAGCTCGACGGGGTCGTCGACGTGACGGGCGCGGCCGCGGATGGGGGGTCGCGCTCCTCGCCCTGCCAGACCGCCAGCGCGGTGATCAGGGAGGCCACGGCAGCAACCGCCAGCGCCGACGGCACGAGAGCGGCGAGGACGCCACCGCCGCCGCGGTGCGCCCCGGCGCGGACCCGGGGGGCGGTGTCCGGCGGGCCGTGCCGTCGTGACGTTGTCGCGCTCATGACGGGCATCGACGCTACCCGAGTCGCCCCGTCAGACCTCGATGCCGAGGCGCCGCGCCGAGCGGGCCCGCTGACGTGCCGACCGCAGGCGGCGCAGCCGCTTCACCAGCATGGGGTCGGTGGCCAGCGCCTCCGGCCGGTCGATGAGCGCGTTGAGGACCTGGTAGTAGCGGGTGGCCGACATGTCGAAGAGCTCGCGGATCGCCTGCTCCTTGGCCCCGGCGTACTTCCACCACTGGCGCTCGAAGCCCAGGATCTCCTGGTCACGCGCGGAGAGCTGCGACTCGGCCCGGGCCCCGGTGGGCCGGAAGGCGTCGGCGGCGTCCATCGTGCCCATGAGACTCCTCGCTCGCTCGCTGGCGGTGCGGTGGCGGGGCGCTCCGCTCCCTCGAGGCATCGTAGGTGGGAATGACACCGATGTCATTCACCGGCGGGTGTCACCGGAGTGTCACTCACGGCGAACGGTTGGAGCGTCGTCCCCGCCGCGCGGACCGCGTCGACCAGGCGCTCCCCCGGCCGGACCCGCTCGCCCGCCCAGACCACGGAGCGGACCACCTCACCCTCGACCCGGGCACCGTCCTCCAGGACCGGGCGGCCGCCGGAGGCGACCATGTTGGCCCGCAGGTATGCGCGCGGGGTGCCGCAGTCCACCGCCGCCAGGTCGGCCGGCACCAGCTCCACCCGGCCCTCGGCGTGCAGCGCCGCCCAGGACACCTCGTAGAGACCCGCCGGCGTGGCAGCGAGGTCGCGCACCGACCACCAGGGGAGCAGCGCCGTCCCCACGTAGCGCAGGTCGGCGAAGTCGGCACCGTCGGGCCCCGGTGCGGGGACGCAAAGCAGCCGGGGCCGCTCGCCCTCCCAGCCGCCCACCAGGTCGGCCAGGACAGCCGCTGCGTCGGCCGGATACCAGGCGTCGGCGTTGCTGACCAGCACCGCGCGCCCGTCGAGCCAGCCCCGGAGCCGGCCCAGCGCCCCGGCGGTCCCCAGCGCCTCCGGCTCCTCGTGCGAGACGTGCACGTCCCGGCCGGCCAGCGCGGCCAGCATCCGGTCGGCGTGATGGTGCACGTTGACGGCGACCTCGCCGGCGTACGCCGTGACCCGCTCGAGAGCCCAGTCCAGCAGCGGCCGCCGGTCGACGGTGCACAGCGCCTTGGGGCGTACGTCGGTGAGGGGCCGTAGCCGGGTGCCGGCACCTGCGGCCAGCACGACGGCGGCAAGGTCGTCGGGCATCGCGGCACGCTCTCACGGCACGGGAATCGCCCGCGGGGCAGGGGCGTTGCGCAGTCCATGCCCGCTGTGACCGTCGACGACCTGCTCTCGCTGCCCCGCATCTCCGGCCCCGACCCGACCGCCCGGCGGCGGCCGGTGCGCTCGGTGACGACGGCGCCGCGCGGTCTCGAGGGCGAGGGCTTCCCGGTCCGCAGGGCCTTCGCCGGGGTCGACCAGAGCGACCTGGACCCCTTCATCCACCTCGACCAGATGGGTGAGGTGGACTACGCCCCTGGCGAGCCGAAGGGCACCGCCTGGCACCCGCACCGCGGCTTCGAGACCGTCACCTACATGATCGACGGGGAGATGGCGCACCAGGACTCCAACGGCGGGGGCGGCCTGATCACCAACGGCGACACGCAGTGGATGACCGCAGGCGCCGGGATCCTGCACATCGAGACCCCGCCGGAGCACCTGGTGGTCAGCGGCGGCCTGTTCCACGGCTTCCAGCTGTGGGTGAACCTCCCGCGCGACCGCAAGTGGTCGCCGCCGCGCTACCAGGACATTCGCGGCGGGAGGGTCGGGCTGGCCGCGTCCGCCGACGGCGGCGCCCTGGTGCGCGTCATCGCCGGGTCCCTGCCGGTCTCGTCGACCGCCGGCCTCGACGCCGGGGACGGCACCGTGCACGGCCCGGGCACGACGTACACGCCGATCACGCTCGCGCACGCGACCCTGGCCGCCGGCGCGGCGCTGACCCTCCCCTGGCGTCCGGACTTCAACGCGCTCGTCTACGTTCTCGGCGGGCGCGGCACGGCGGGCGAGCAGCGGCGTCCGCTGCGGTCCGGCCAGTTGGCCGCCTACGGACCCGGTGACCTCGTCACGGTCCAGGCCGACGACAGCCAGGACTCGCACACCCCCGAGATGGACGTGCTCGTCCTCGGCGGGCAGCCGATCCGGGAGCCGGTGGCGTGGTACGGCCCGTTCGTTATGAACGACGAGGCCGAGCTGTTGCAGGCATTCGAGGACTTCCGGGCCGGTCGGCTCGGCCAGGTTCCGGCCCGGCAGGCCTGAGCCGCCGACCTGCTGTCAGGGCCGCTCGTCGACCCCGTAGGCATCGGCGATCCGCACCACGTGCCGGGGCAGCCGGCCGGTGAGGACGTCCTGCAGTGTGACGTCTTCCAGCACGTGCCGCAGGCTGCCCCGGACGGCGATCCAGACGGTGCGCAGGCTCTGCGTCGGGCCCTCGTAGTCGAGGCTGGCCGGGCTGACATCGCGGACCGTGGCAAGCGGTCCCTCGACGGCGCGGATGACGTCGGCGATCGCGATCTGCGCGGCCGGTCGGGCCAGCGTGTAGCCGCCCTCAGGCCCGCGCCGGCTGACCAGCAGCTTGTGCTGCTTGAGCTGGCGCAGGATCTCCAGGAGGAACTTCAGCGGGATCTGCTGCTGGGTGGCGAGGTGCTCGGCCTTCACTGGCGTCGCGGACGCGTCGGAGGCCAGCTGCACCAGCGCACGCACGGCGTAGTCGACCCGGGCTGTTACGCGCATGCGGTTAGTCTTTCAGGTGCCAGTCGTCACGCGTCGAAATCCAGCACGACCTCGTCCGACACCGGGTGCGACTGGCAGGCCAGGACGAATCCCGCCTCGATCTCGTCCGGCTCGAGCGCGTAGTTGCGCTCCATCGACACCTCGCCGGAGAGCAGCTTGGCCCGGCAGGTGCCGCAGACACCGCCCTTGCAGGCGTACGGCGCGTCCGCCCGCACGCCGAGCACGGCGTCGAGGATCCGGGTGCCGGACCGCGGGACCTGCAGGGTCGACCCCCGTCCGTCGAGGGTCACCGTCACCGTGCTGCTGCCCTCGGCCCGCTCCTCGTCGACCGCGGACGACTCGCGCGGCGCCTCTCCCTCGACGTGGAACAGCTCGGTGTGCACGTGCCGCGAGTCGACGCCGCTGTCGGCGAGCACCTCACGCGCCTCTTGCACCATCGCGAACGGCCCGCAGAGGAACCACTCGTCGACGGTCCCCGGCGGCACCAGCACGGCGAGCAGCCGGCGGAGCTTGTCGGCGTCGATCCGGCCGGAGAAGAGCTCGACCTCCTGCGGCTCCCGGGAGAGCACGTTGACCAGCCGGAACCGCGTCGGGTGCCGGTCCTTCAGGTCCGCGAGCTCCTCGAGGAACATCACCGACGAGGTCTTGCGGTTGCCGTAGACCAGCGTCACCGTGCTCGCCGGCTCCACGTCGAGCACCGTCGCGACGATGGACAGCACCGGCGTGATGCCGCTGCCCGCCGCGAGCGCGCAGTAGTGCTTGGCGTTGTCCGGGCGGAGCGGTGTGAAGAACCGCCCGGTCGGCGTCATGACGTCCACGACGTCGCCGCTCCTGAGGGTGCTGTTCGCCAGCCCCGAGAACGCGCCGCCGGGCAGCCGCTTGACGCCGATCCGCAGCCGGCCGCTGGTTGCCGGCGCGCAGATCGAGTAGTTGCGACGGACCTCGACGCCGTCGACGTCGGTACGCACGGTCAGGTGCTGGCCCTGCGTGAAGGCGTAGTCGTCGCGCAGCTCGTCGGGCACGTCGAAGGTGATGGCGACGGCGTCCTCGGTCAGCCGGTCGACGGAGGACACCCGCAGCGGGTGGAAGGTGCCGTGCCGCCGACCGGTCACGGGTCCGGTCGTGACGGGACCGGCTGCTGTGTCGGTGGTCATCTGGTCAGATCGCCTTGAAGTGGTCGAACGGCTCCCGGCAGGTCTGGCACCGCCACAGCGCCTTGCACGCGGTGGAGCCGAAGCGGCTCAGCTCGCGGGTGTCCGGGCTGCCGCACTGTGGGCAGCGAACGGACAGCGAGACCGGGACCGGGCCGACGGTCGGGCCGACGGTCGGGCCGACGGTCGGGTCGCCGACCCGGGCCGACGGGGGCGCGACGCCGTAGTCCGCGAGCCTGCGCCGACCCGCGTCGGTCATCCAGTCGGTCGTCCAGGCCGGTGACAGCACCCGACGCACCTGCACCCGCTCGAACCCGGCCGCCCGCACCGCCGACTCGACGTCGTGCTCGATGACCTCCATGGCGGGGCAGCCGGAGTAGGTCGGGGTCACGGTGACCATGACGACGTCACCGTCCACCGACACGTCACGCAGCACTCCGAGGTCCTCGATCGTGAGCACCGGGACCTCTGGGTCGAGCACGGCGGCCGCAGCCGCCCAAGCCACCGAGTTGCTGCTCACCACGACGCTCCCGGGTGCGAGCGGTGCAGGTGCTGCATCTCGGCGAGCAGGAAGCCGAACTCCTCGGTGTGGACGCCGACCCGACCTCCGGGCGGCGGGGTCCAGCCGACCCCGGGCCGGCTGAGGGTCGCCTCGCGCAGCACCTGGTCGACGTACGTGTCCCACTCCTCGCGCAGCGTCGACACGTCGACCGCGACACCCTCGGCGGCCAGCCCTCGCTCGAGGTCGTCGCTGACGAACATCTCCGCGACGTACGGCCACATGCGCTCGAGCCCGGCCTGCATCCGGCGGTGGGACTCGTCGGTGCCGTCGCCGAGTCGCAGCACCCACTGGGTCGCGTGGTCGCGGTGGTAGGCGACCTCCTTGACCGCCTTGCCGGCCACGCCCGCGACGGTGCCGTCGCCGGAGTCGACCAGCCGTCGGTGCACGGCGAGCTGCCAGGTGGAGAAGAAGAGCTGGCGGGCGATCGTCACCGCGAAGTCCTCGTTCGGCCGCTCGACGATCTGCAGGTTCAGGAACTCCCGCTCGTCGCGCAGGAACGCCAGGTCGTCCTCGGTGCGGCCGGCGCCCTCGACCTCACCGGCGTACGCGAGCAAGGTGCGGGCCTGGCCGAGCAGGTCGAGGGCGATGTTGCCGAGCGCGACGTCCTCCTCCAGCTGCGGGGCGCGCGAGATCCACCAGCCGAGGCGCTGGGACAGGACGAGCGCGTCGTCGCCCAGCCGCAGGGCGTACGTCGCGACGGCAGGTGTCGTCATGGTGCTCATCAGAGGTGCTGCACCTCGGCGGGGATGTCGTAGAACGTCGGGTGCCGGTAGGCCTTGTCGGCAGCCGGGTCGAAGAACGAGTCCTTCTCGTCCGGGCTGGAGGCGACGACGGAAGCGGCCGGCACCACCCAGATGGACACACCCTCGCTGCGACGGGTGTAGATGTCGCGCGCGTTGCGCAACGCCATGGCCGCGTCGGGGGCGTGCAGGCTGCCGACGTGCTGGTGGGACAGGCCGCGCCGGGCCCGGATGAAGACCTCCCACAGCGGCCACTCCCGCGCCTCGGCGCCCGCGAGCCGCTCGACACCGGCGGGCGTGCTCACGCCGCACCTGCCCGCGTGCCCACCCGGCGTTTCTCGGCATAGGCCACCGCCGCGTCGCGGACCCACGCACCCTCTTCGTGGGCTGCGCGCCGGTGCTCCATCCGCTGCCGGTTGCACGGCCCGTCGCCCTTCAGGACGGCGAAGAACTCCGACCAGTCGATGGCGCCGAAGTCGTAGTGACCGCGCTGCTCGTTCCATCGCAGGTCGGCGTCGGGCAGGGTCAGCCCGAGGACCTCCGACTGCGGCACCGTCATGTCGACGAACTTCTGACGCAGCTCGTCGTTCGAGAACCGCTTGATCTTCCACGCCATCGACTGCGCCGAGTTGGGCGACTGGTCGTCGGGCGGGCCGAACATCATCAGCGACGGCCACCACCAGCGGCTCACCGCGTCCTGGGCCATCTCGTGCTGCGCCGGCGTGCCGTGGGAGAGGGTGTGCAGGATCTCGAAGCCCTGCCGCTGGTGGAACGACTCCTCCTTGCAGACGCGCACCATCGCCCGCGCGTACGGGCCGTAGGAGCTGCGGCAGATCGGCACCTGGTTGACGATCGCGGCGCCGTCGACCAGCCAGCCGATGGCACCCATGTCGGCCCAGGTCAGCGTCGGGTAGTTGAAGATGGAGGAGTACTTCTGCCGACCCGCGTGCAGCAGGTCGAGGAGCTCCGATCGGTCGACACCGAGGGTCTCGGCCGCGGAGTAGAGGTAGAGGCCGTGGCCCGCCTCGTCCTGCACCTTGGCCATCAGGATCGCCTTGCGGCGCAGGCTGGGCGCCCGGGTGATCCAGTTGCCCTCGGGCTGCATGCCGATGATCTCGGAGTGCGCGTGCTGGGCGATCTGGCGCACGAGGGTCTTCCGGTAGCCCTCGGGCATCCAGTCCCGCGGCTCGACCCGCTCGTCGCGCTCGACGAGGGCCTGGAAGTCGGCCTCGAGGGGATCAAGGGCCGCCGCGTCGCCGGTCGGGGGGCTGGCTGGCGTGGTCACCCGGCCATCCTAGGCCCATTTCTGTGACACCGGTCCACACCCACCGACGCCAATCTGTAACACGCAGGCGCCACCTACTGTTTGCCGCGTGCCCGTCGACCCGGACGACCTCGCGCGTCGCAGCGCGCACGCGATGCTCGACTCCGACGCCGCCTCGCGCGCCGCGGGGGTCGAGCTGCGCGACGTGGGACCGGGGCGCGCCGCGGCCACGATGACCGTTACCGCTGCGA
>JBOGDX010000033.1:0-12140 GCA_050743225.1 Actinomycetes bacterium
GCCCGCTGATGCTCATCGAACGCACCGCCTTCACCGCGTCGGGGCTCGCCGTCGAGTTCGCCCGCGACGTCTTCCGCGCCGACCGCACGCGCATCACGCTGCGGACGGGGCTGGGGTCGTCCGCACGAGCCGAGACGGCGACCGCCGGGGCGGCCGCCGTCTGACCTACCCGTCGGCGTGGACCCTGGTGCCTTTCGGGTCGAAAAGCGGTTGCTCGGACACCGCCCCAGGGACCCACTCGCCGAACAAGTTGACGGAGAGCTCCGTGCCGGGGCTCGAGGTGTCGACCGGCAAGTAGCCGTAGGCGATCGACGCGGCAACCGTGTAGCCGTACCCGCCGGACGTCACGCGCCCGACCATGTCGCCGCCGATGCGCACCGGCTCGCTCCCGAGGGCGACCGCCCGTGGGTCGTCGAGCACCATGGCGCAGAGGCGGCGCGTGACGCCCCGCTCCTTGGCGGCGCGCAAGGCCTCCCGCCCCTCGAACCCGCCCGGCTTGTCCAGCTTCACGCAGAAGCCAAGCCCGGCCTCGTACGGGTCCGTCTCCGGGGTGATGTCGGTGCTCCAAACCCGGTAGCCCTTCTCCAGGCGCAGGCTTTCGATGGCCCGGTAGCCGCCTGCCGTCAGACCGTGGCCGCCACCCGCGTCCCAGAGCGCGGTCCAGAGGCCCAGGCCGTACTCGGTGGACGCGTAGAGCTCCCAACCCAGCTCGCCGGCGAACGTCACCCGCAGCGCCCGAACCGGGATGTCGCCGACCGACATCTCCTGCGACGTCATGAACGGGAAGGCATCGTTCGACAGGTCGGCGCCGGTCACCTCGCGCAGGACGTCACGGCTGCGCGGTCCCCACAGCGCGTACGTCACGTATTGGCCTGTGACGTCCTCGACCCGCGCCACCGCCTTCCTCCGGCGGGCCTGCCGGCGCAGCCAGGACATGTCGTGGGAGCCGTACGCCGTGCCGGTGACGATGAGGAAAGCCTCGTCCGCCAGCCGGGTCACGGTGAAGTCGGACTCGATCCCGCCTCGCTGGTTCAGCGCCTGCGTGTAGGTCACGTCACCGATCGCCCGAGCTACGCGGTTGTCGCAGACCCATTCGAGCAGCTCGGCTGCGTCCGGGCCGATGACCGACATCTTCGCGAACGACGACTCGTCGAACAGCGCTACTGCCTCACGGGTCGCGCGGTGCTCGACGCCGACGGCCGGCGACCAGAGGCGCCCTGCCCAACCGCTTGGGCGCAATGACTCCTCGCCGCGCACGGCGTTGCTCTCGTAGTGGTTGACGCGTTCCCACCCGGACTTCTCGCCGAAGGACGCGCCGTGGGCGGCATGCCACGCGTAGGCGGGGGACGTCCTCAGGGGACGGCCGGCCCGGCGCTCCTGACCGGGGTAGACGATGTCGTAGTAGGTCTCGTAGGTCTCCAGGGTGCGCTTGAGCGTGTACGACGGCGAGCGGTACTGCCTGCCGAACCGGCCGACGTCCATGTGCCAGACGTCCATGCCCGGGTCCCCGGAGACGATCCACTCGGCCATGACCTTGCCGATCCCGCCGGCACCGGCGATCCCGTGTGCACAGAAGCCGGCCGCCACGAAGAAGCCGTCGACGTCGGTCTCCCCGAGGCAGAACTCGTTGTCCGGTGTGAAGGCCTCCGGACCGTTGATGACCTTGCGCAGCCCGACGTCTGCTATTGCCGGGACCCGCAGCTGTGCGTTGGCGGTGATCTCCTCGAACCGGTCCCAGCTCTCCGGGAGCAGCCGCGCGTTGAAGTCGGCCGGGATCGCGTCGTACGTCATCGCGTCAGTGGTCCACGGCTCGGCGTGCCGCTCGTAGCCGCCCATCACCAGGCCGTCCACCTCCTGACGGAAGTAGACGAGCAGGTCCGGGTCCCGCAGCGTCGGCAGCGACCGGTCACGACGGCCGCCGAAGGCATCTGTCACGAGGTACTGGTGCGACATCGGCACGATCGGCACCCGCTGGCCGACCATCCGTGCTATCTCCGCGGCGAACATCCCGCCGCAGTCGACAACGGTCTCGCAGGCCATGTCGCCTCGGTCGGTCCGCACGCCGACCACCCGCTCGTCCGTCACATCGATGCCGGTCACGCGCGTGTGCGGGTAGATCTGGACCCCTCTAGCGCGGGCCTCGGTGGCGAGCGCGTAGCACAGCTGGGAGGGGTCGATGTAGCCGTCGGAGGGGAGATAGGCGGCGCCGACGACACCATCCGAAGACATCAGGGGGAAGAGTTCCGCCGCTTCCCGGACCGAGATCTCCTGCAGCGCCAACCCGAACGAAGTCGCCCAACTGATCTGCCGACGGATTTCCTCCATCCGCTCGCGCGAGGAGGCGAGCCGGATGCCGCCGCACTCGACCCAGCCGGGAGGGTGCTCGGACTGCTGCAGCCGACGGTAGAGGTCGACGGAGTACATGTTCATCCGCGTCAGGGTGGGGTCGGCGCGCAGCTGTCCGACGAGCCCCGCGGAGTGGAACGTCGAGCCGCTCGTCAGCTCGGAACGGTCGACCAGCACTACGTCGGTCTGCCCGAGCTCAGCGAGGTGGAAGGCCACGCTGGTGCCTCCGACGCCACCCCCGACGACCACGACGGCAGCGGAGTCCGGGAGCGTGCGATCGACGGGCACGACCGGAGCCTAGTTTACGGTCTAGACCGTAAGGAAGCGGTCGGAGTAGGTTGCCGACCGTGACCGACGAGCCGACCGGGGCGGCCTCGACGAGCGCACCGGCGCACGTGTTCGACCAGTTGAACGGCGTCCTCCCTCAGCTTGCATGTCTCGCCGGCCAGCCCCGCACGGTCGAGCCACTCGACGGCGGGCTCACCAACTTCAACTTCAAGGTGTCCACGCCGGCACGTACGGCCGTCGTTCGGCTGTCGAGCGCCGACGGCGACCTGCTCGCCATCGACCGGGAGGCCGAGCACGCCAACTCGGTTCGCGCGGCGCAGAGCGGCGCCGCTCCGGCCGTCCTCGACTATCTCCCCGACGAGCATGTCCTCGTCATCGAATGGGTCGAGGGTCGCACCCTCGTGCCCGACGACCTCCGCGACGGACGAAACCTCGAGCGCGCTGCGGAGGTCTGTCGGGTGTTGCACGCCGGCCCGCGGTTCGTCGGCGACTTCGACATGTTCGAGGTGCAGCGGCGCTATCTGTCCATCGTGCTCGACCGCGGCTTCCGGCTACCGGACCGCTATCTCGACCTGATGCCGGAGGTCGATCGCATCGCCGATGCGCTGAGGCTGCGGCGGGAGTCCACCATGCCCTGCAACAACGACCTGCTGGCGGCCAACTTCGTCGACGACGGCGAGCGGCTCTGGGTCATCGACTACGAGTACGCCGGTAACAACGACCCTTGCTTCGAACTCGGCAACATCTGGAGCGAGGCCGATCTGTCACTCGAGCACCTGGAGCTGTTGGTGGCCCGCTACTACCGGACCCACCTGCGGCACAAGGTCGCCCGGGCGCGGCTGCTGGGGCTGATGTCGAAGTACGGCTGGACTCTGTGGGCGTCGATCCAGGACGCCGTGAGCCCGATCGACTTCGATTTCTGGTCGTGGGGCATGGAGAAGTACGAGCGCGCCCTGGCCGAGTTTGACGGTCCCGACTTCGCGTCGTTGCTCGACGAAGCGCGCCGGCCGGACTGAGCTGCTCCGTATCAGTCCGAGAAAGTGTCGAGCACTGCCTGGTCGATGGTTTGCTTGGGCCCCTTGAACCAGTGCTTCGCCGACATGCTCCACCAGATCGTGAGCAGCAGCAGCGCGCCGAGAGTGACGATCGGCGCGTAGTTCATGAACTTGAAGTCGAAGGCGTCGTTGAACGGGTTAGCCGCGGGAATGAACGGCAGCATGAGGTAGCCCGACACGATGAGAATCTCGGCCACCGCGATCGGGTTCATCCACTTGTACTTCGCCCCGTTGGTCCAGCTGCCCGTCTCGAACTTCTCACCATGCCGCCAGCGCAGCCAGATCGGCACGGCGAACGCGAGATACAACCCGATGACCGCGATGGACGTCACCGCGTAGAACGCGACCGGGATGATCAGGGGTGCCTCCTCGGTGCCGACGTTGACCTCGATCAGCGCCGGTGAGGTGACGAGCGCTGCGACCACGGCAACCATCAGCACAGCGTTCGCAGGCACCCGCTTCGGGGTGAGCTTCACCCACGTCTTCGAGCCCGGAATGGCTCCATCGCGACTGAACGCGAACGTCATCCGCGAGGCCGACGTCATGCACGAGGTCGCGCAGAACACCTGCGCCGACGCCGAGATGAACAGCACGAACGCCGCCCAGTTGGTCCCCAGCGACTCGGTGAAGATGTACGCAACGCCGCCGCTGCCGACGCCCGAGTTGTCGGGCGACCCGTCCTCCGCGTTCGGGATCGCGAACACGACGGCCAGCAGCAGGACGTAACCACCGAGCACCGAGTAGAAGATCGACCGCCAGATGCCCTTCGCGGCGCCCATGGACGCGGCCTCCGTCTCCTCGGAGAGGTGAGCGCAGGCGTCGAAGCCGGTGATCGTGTACTGGACCAGCAGGAAGCCGAACGGGATGATGGCGAACCAGAAGCCGAAGGCCGACGTGCTCCCGTCGAAGTAGCCGGAGTTGTTGAAGCGCTCGGTGAACACATAACTGAACGACTGGTGCTGGTCCGGCACGAAGACCAGGATGAGCACGATCACCGAGGCGCCGACCACGTGCCACCAGACCGATACGTTGTTCATGATCGCCATCAGGTGGCTGCTAAAGATATTCAGCACCGAGGCAACCGCCAGCACGAGCAGGAAGGTGAAGAAGACCCGGGTGAGCGAGTAGCTGCCGGCGTAACCCTCCGAGTACGTGCTCAGGGTCAGGTCGATGAAGGTCGCACACCCGTAGGAGACACCGGCGGTCACCGCGACCAGGCCGATCAGGTTGAGCCAGCCGGTGAAGAAGCCGGCCCTCGGGCCGCCCAGCCTGGAGGCCCACCAGTAGATCCCCCCCGACGTCGGGTAGGCCGAGACGAGCTCGGACATGGTGAAGCCGATGAGCAGGATGAACAGGCCCAGGATCGGCCAGGTCCAGGAGATCGAGATCGGTCCGCCGTTGTTGAAGCCGGCTCCGAAGTTGGTGAAGCAGCCGGCCAGGATCGAGATGATGGAGAACGAGATCGCAAAGTTGGAGAATCCGGACCAACTTCGATGAAGCTCCTGCTTGTAGCCGAGCTCGGCGAGCCGTCGTTCGTCCGCCCCCAGCTGACTGGTGTCCGTCACTGCCGCCTCCCGCGCAAAGAGGTCCGTTCCCCCGCAGCCGGACGGTCGTCGCCTGCTTGTCCTCGGCGCACGTGGACGGTACTGCACCCCTGGACTTACGGTCTAGACCTGAACCGATGGCGATGACAGGGGTATGCCGATGACCCGAGGCACGCTCACCGTCGACGAGCTGCGGCTGCAGGTGCAGGACGGCAGCATCGACACCGTCGTAGTGGCGTTTCCCGACATGCAGGGCCGCCTGCAGGGCAAGCGGATGCACGCCCAGTTCTTCCTCGACTCTGTGCTCGAGCATGGCACTGAGGGCTGCAACTACCTGCTCGCCGTCGACGTGGACATGAATACCGTCGACGGATACACCATCAGCTCCTGGGACCGCGGCTACGGCGACATGGAGTTCGTTCCGGACCTCTCCACCCTGCACCCGGTTCCGTGGCTGCCCGGGACGGCGATGCTGGTGAGCGACCTGGTGTGGCTCGACGGGTCCCACACGCCGGTGGCCGAGAGCCCACGCCAGATCCTGCGCGCCCAGGTGGACCGGGCTGTCGACATGGGGTTCTTGGCGCTTGCGGGCACCGAGCTGGAGTTCATGGTCTTCAACGACTCCTACGAGGAGGCCTGGGACGGCGCATACCGCGCCCTGACCCCCGCGAACCAGTACAACGTCGACTACTCCCTACTGGGGACCAGCCGGGTCGAGCCACTGCTGCGAGACATCCGGAACGGCATGTACGGCGCCGGCCTGACCGTGGAGTCGGCCAAGGGCGAGTGCAACCTCGGGCAGCACGAGATCGCCTTCAAGTACGACGAGGTGCTTCGTACCGCCGACAACCACTGCATCTACAAGAACGGCGCCAAGGAGATCGCCGCTCAGCACGGCAAGTCGCTCACCTTCATGGCGAAGTTCGATCAGAGGGAGGGCAACTCCTGCCACATCCACATGAGCCTGCGAGGCACCGACGGCAACATCGTGTTCGACGAGGGCAACGGTCCGACCGCGTTGTTCGAGCACTTCGTCGCCGGCATCCAGGCCACGATGTGCGAGCTCACTCTCATGTACGCACCGAATGTGAACTCCTACAAACGGTTCCAGCCCGGGAGCTTTGCTCCGACGTCGACCGCATGGGGCTACGACAACCGGACCTGCTCCCTGCGAGTTGTCGGACACGGCGCCGGTCTGCGGCTGGAGAACCGCCTGCCAGGCGGGGACGTGAACCCCTACCTCGCCCTCGCGGGGATGCTGGCGAGCGGCCTGCGGGGCATCGAGCTCGGGCTGCCGCTGGAGCCCGCCTACGCCGGAAACGCCTACCTGAGCGACCATCCGAAGGTCCCGACGTCGCTGCTCGCCGCCAGGCACCTGTTCACCGAGTCCAAGCTGGCGCGTGAGCTGCTCGGCGACGCCGTCGTGGACCATTACACGAACAACGCGGACGTCGAGCTGGCCGCCTTCGGTGCCACCGTCACCGACTGGGAGCGCTACCGCGGCTTCGAGAGGATGTGACGTGGCCGCGCAGATGCACGACGTCGTCGACCCGTCGACCGAGGAGACGGTCACCTCTGTGGAGAACGCGTCGGCGGAGACAGCCGGGCGGGCCATCGGGGCCGCGAGCCGAGCCTTCGACGGGTGGCGGCGGATCTCTCCCGCCGACCGCGGCCGGATGCTACGGAAGTTCGCGGCGGCGGTCGACGGAGCCCGCGAGGAGCTCGCTGGCCTCGAGGTCCGCAACTCCGGTCACACCATCACGAACGCGCGGTGGGAGGCCGGCAACGTCCGCGACGTCCTCGACTACTACTCCGCCGCGCCGGAGCGGCACTTCGGGCGGCAGATCCCCGTGGCCGGCGGAGTCGACATCACCTTCAAGGAGCCGCTGGGTGTCGTCGGCGTGATCGTGCCGTGGAACTTCCCGATGCCCATCGCCGGGTGGGGCTTCGCGCCGGCGCTCGCGGCGGGCAACACCGTGGTGCTCAAGCCGGCCGAGCTCACCCCGCTGACGGCGATGCGGCTCGGCGACCTCGCCTTGGAGGCGGGCCTGCCGGACGGCGTCTTCACGGTCCTGCCCGGGAAGGGCTCGGTCGTCGGGGAGCTCATGGTGACCCATCCCCTCGTACGAAAGATCTGCTTCACCGGCTCGACCGACGTCGGCACCCGGATCATGTCGCGGGCCGCCGAACAGGTGAAGCGGGTGACGCTCGAGCTCGGTGGCAAGAACGCCAACATCGTCTTCGCGGACGCGGACCTCGAGAGAGCCGCCGCCACAGCGCCGTACGGCGGCTTCGACAACGCCGGACAGGACTGCTGCGCGCGAAGCCGGATCCTCGTCGAACGAAGCGTGCACGACCGGTTCCTCGAGCTGCTCGAGCCGGCGGTGACCGGGGTCAAGGTTCTGGCTCCGCATAGTGAAGAGTCCGAGATGGGCCCGCTGGTCAGCGCTGGGCACCGGGACCACGTGGCGGCATATGTCGACGAGTCGGTGGACGTCGCGTTCCGGGGCAGCGCCCCGGATGGACCCGGCTACTGGTACCCGCCAACGGTTGTCCTCCCGCGCAGCCCGGACGACCGCGTGTGGCGCGAGGAGATCTTCGGACCGATCGTGGCGGTCCTGCCGTTCGACGACGAGACAGAAGCTGTCCGGATGGCCAACGACACGGACTATGGCCTGTCCGGATCCATCTGGACGCGCGACGTCGGGAGGGCTCTGCGAGTCGCTCGCGGTGTCGAGTCAGGCAACCTGTCCGTCAACTCACACTCGTCGGTCCGCTACGCGACGCCGTTCGGCGGCTTCAAGCGGTCCGGGCTCGGCCGAGAGCTCGGCCCGGATGCCCTGGACTCGTTTACCGACGTGAAGAACGTCTTCATCAACACGGAGGTCTGACGCAGATGGCGGGTGGGCGCCTCGATGGTCGTACCGCGATCATCACCGGCGGCGGGAGCGGGATCGGGCTGGCCACGGTGCGTCGCTTCGCCGAGGAAGGCGCGCGGGTCGTCGTCGTCGACGTCGACGAGGAGAACGGGGGGCGCGCCGCGGACGACGTTGGCGGCACGTATCACCGCTGCGACGTCACCGATGCGGAGCAGGTCGAGGAGATGGTTGCGCGCGCCCACGAGACATACGGCAGCGTCGACATCGCGTTCAACAACGCCGGCATCTCACCGCCCGAGGACGGCTCGATCCTCGACACGGGGCTGGATGCCTGGCGACTGGTGCAGGAGGTCAACGTCACCAGCGTCTACTTGTGCTGCAAGGCGGTGCTGCCCTACATGCGCCGACAGCGGCGGGGCTCCATCATCAACACCGCGTCGTTCGTCGCGGTGATGGGCGCGGCGACATCGCAGATCTCGTACACGGCCAGCAAGGGCGGCGTGCTCGCCATGAGCCGGGAGCTCGGCGTGCAGTTCGCCCGCGAGGGGATCAGAGTCAACGCCCTCTGCCCCGGCCCGGTCGACACCCCACTGCTCCGCGAGCTCTTCGCCACGGACCCGGAGCGCGCGGCCCGCCGTCTCGTCCATATCCCGATGGGCCGCTTCGCCGACGCGACCGAGATCGCCAACGCGGTGCTCTTCCTCGCCAGCGACGAGTCCAGCTTCATCACGGCCTCGACGTTCCTGGTCGACGGCGGCATCAGCGGGGCCTATGTCACCCCCGTCTAGTCGCCCTTCCCACTCCTCCTTACATGACCATGAATGTCAGCTGACCGGGTCGCGACGTCGTCGAGGAACCTGCGGATCGTGCCGGCGACGACCTCGGGATGCTCCATCTGCGACACGTGACCGCTGTCGGGCAGCACCACCAGACGCGCTCTCGGAATGCTCTTCGCCGCCCGCCCCGAGGTCCGAGGGTCGACCAGCCGGTCCGCGAGGCCGTAGACGAGCAGGGTCGGGACCCGCACGGTCTCGGCCAGACGCCACAGCGGCCAGGCGCGGGGCCGCAGGTAGGCCGACATCAGGCTCCGGAGCGACAGCAGCATCGCGTCGGACTCGTGGTCAAGACGGGCCCGCCGCTCCGCCTCCGCCATGGCCTCCGCGAACCGCTCGGGGCGCACCCGGCACGGGTCGGCGTAGCAGAGCGCGAGCGTGGCGCGGACCCGCTGCTCGACGGGGAACCTCCCCAGCCGCCGGGCCAGCCGCTGGCCCGCGAACGGCACGGCCAGCGCGGGCAGGTGGACATTGCTGGCCCGCGGCCGCAGCACCGGCATGGCCGGCGAGACGAGGGTGAGTGTGCGGACCAGGTCGGGGCGGGTTGCGGCGACGACGAGGGAAACCGTGCCCCCGAGCGAGTTGCCCATGAGGTGCACCGGGCCGGCGGCCCTCGACCCGGCGACCGACTCCAGGAGCGAGACGAGCGCCCGGGCGTGCGTACGGAGGGAGTAGTCCCTGGCCTCGGGCGGCGGGGACCACCCGAAGCCGGGCAGGTCCGGAGCCACCGCGTCCAGGCGGTCGCGGAGCAGGCCCATGACATCGGTCCAGTTGGTCGCGGATCCCCCGAGGCCGTGCACCAGGACAGCGGCCTCCGGCCGCTCAGCATCACTCGGCGCCTCCCTGACGTGCAGCGTTCCCGTCGGGAGGTCGACCATCCGGCCCGGCCACATCGGCCGGACCCCGGAGCTCACCGCGGTTGACCCTCCCGCACCGAGAGCATGGGCTCCAACCGGCGGTTGACCGCGGCAAGTACCGACCGGATCACCGCCTGCCGCACGTCCTCGCGGACCACGGACGCCCCCGACAGCCGCTGCGCGGCGCGCCCGGTCACCATCGTGACGACCACCAGGGCGGTCCTGTCGGGACCCGTGGTGGCGATCTCGACGTGCTCCACGTCGAAGCGGGCCTCGCCGTCGACGACCTTCTCGACCGCCCTCAGCGTGGCGCCGGCGACCGACCGGAGGAGGCTGCCCGCCGTCGCCGTGCCTTCCGCCGAGCCCTCGAACGAGCGGCCGTCCATCCCGAGCGACACGGCGACGGAGGTCCCCAGACCTGCGGAGACCAGCTGCACGCGTTCGATCACCAGGCGCCCCGGCCGTGTGACGGTCACCTCCGGCACTCCGTTGGGGGGTGGGACCTGAGGTTGGGCGGCCTCGCCGGGTGGACGCAGCTCCTCCTCTTCGCGCACGGAAGGACGCAGGGCCGGCCCGATCTCCGGCCCGACGCCGGCTCCGGCGGCATCCTCGAGCACCCGCACCCGGTCGGCGTCCACGGCGAGCCCGAACCGGCTGCGGAGCAGGCGGTTGACCGCGCCGGCCACGCCGACCTCGTCGGCACCCGGCACGAGCTGGAGCCGCAGGGTGCCGGGACCGTCACCAACCGGCTCGACGGCGGCTGCCGCGACGCCCGGGACGCCGAGCAGCGCGGACACGAGGTCCCGGTGGTCACTGACTGTCACGAGGAAAGTCTCGCAGCACCGGCGGTCCGGCGCTGGCCAAAGTCCATCGCGACTCGCGCACGGTGCGGAACGACGTGGCTAGCCTGAGGCCCATGAGCGAACGCGAGATCGAAGAGCTCGACCCCGAGGTGCCTGCAGAGGACGCGCTCGAGCAGCGCGGAACGGTCGGCGACGAGGAGCCCGACGAGGACCTGCCGCAGGAGATGCCCGCGGACGTCGACCCGGCCGACCTCGCGGAGCAGCGCCGGACGGTGGCCCTGGACGACGAGGAATACAGCTGATCGTGAGAGGTGGGACCTAGGATCGCTCCCGGTGGGACCGCATCGTCCCGCCCGCCGACCGAAGGAGCATCTCGTGCCGACAGCCACGGACCCCCGGGCCCGCAGCTCACGGCTGCCCCGGTCGGCCCGGCGGCGCCAGCTGCTCGGTGCCGCCCAGGAGGTGTTCGTCGCCCAGGGCTACCACGCGGCGGCCATGGACGACATCGCGGACCGGGCCGGCGTCAGCAAGCCCGTGCTCTACCAGCACTTCCCGGGCAAGCTCGACCTGTACCTCGCCCTGCTCGAGGAGCACGCCGAGGCGATGGTGGGGGCTGTCCGGCAGGCCCTCGACTCCACGTCCGACAACAAGCTGCGTGTCGCCGCCACGATCGAGGCGTACTTCCGGTTCGTGGACGAGGACGGGGGCGCGTTCCGGCTGGTCTTCGAGTCGGACCTGACCAACCAGACCGAGGTCCGCGACCGGGTCGAGGGCACCACCCTGGCCTGCGCGGAGCTGATCAGCGAGGTCATCCGGGACGACGCCGGGCTGCCACCCGACCAGGCGCGGCTGCTGGCTGTCGGCCTGGTGGGCATGGCACAGGTGGCGGCCCGGTTCTGGCTGGCGGAGGGCGGCTCGATCCCGCGGGACGCGGCATCGCGCCTGCTGGCCAGCCTGTCGTGGCGCGGGATCGGCGGCTTCCCGCGTACCGGCGACGCGCACTGACGCCGACGCAGCGACTAGCCTCACCGCGACGTCACCACAGTCAAACCCGGAGGTCCACGTGGAGGTCAGGATCGGTGTCCAGCACGCCACCCGCGAGCTGGTGATCGAGAGCACGGAATCCACGGAGGCCATCACAGCCGCGGTGTCCTCGGCGTTCACCGGCGACAGCAAGGTTCTCTCGCTCGACGACGACAAGGGCCGGCGCATCGTCGTCCCCGCCGACAAGCTGGCCTACGTCGAGATCGGGGAACCGGCGTCGCGACGGGTCGGCTTCGGCGCAATGTAGCGGCGACGCCGGAGCGAGGAACGAGCGTAAGCGGAGCGCGACGAGGAACGAGTAGCGCTGAGGAGGTCAGGCCGAGAGACCGAGGGTGGCCATCCGTTTCGTGTGGTTCTCGGTCAGCCGCGCGAACATCCGCCCCACCTCGGCCAGGTCGGCGCCCCGGTGGGCCACCCCGCCGACCAGCAGCGCCGCCAGCGAGTCCCGCTCGGCGGCCACCCGCTGCGCCTGGCTTAGCGCCTCGACGACC
>JBOGDX010000034.1:0-12103 GCA_050743225.1 Actinomycetes bacterium
TCGTGCCCCTGGGATCCTCACGGCTACTCGCCGCCACGCCGGCCGGCGCGCCGGGGACGCCGGCGGTGACCGAGTCAGCTTCGGATCAGCCCCGACGGGGCGCACCGTGCCGTCCTGCCCCACGTCGAGCGCGACCCTCAGTGGCGTGCGCGTGCCGTCGAGCTCGAGCTCGAGCCGGGACAGCCCCGGCAGGGCGCTGAACCAGGAGTCCACCCGGGCCGCGCCGCCCTCGGCCACGAGGGTGGCCGGTAGCTTCAGGCCGGCGAGCCGCAGCATCCCGGGACGCCTACCGTCGCCGTGGGCGTGCAGCCGGGGCAGGTCGACCACTAGCCGTGATCCCGTGACGTCCGAGACGAGCCGCACGTCTCCGGGCCCCGGCAGGGCCCTGGCGACGAGGGCCACTTGATGGCTGGCTACGGCCAGGGCGAGGTGCTCGCTGCGGCTCGAATAGGGCACCACGGGCAGGCCCGTGAGCAGAGCCGGTGCGGGCAGCAGGTCGCGGTCGACGGCCACCGGGTCGGACGAGTTGATGCCCAGCCCACCGGTCGAGACCCGCACGTACCATCGGCCGGAGCCGAGCGGGCCACCGTTGTCGGCCGTTCCGGGGGCCAGGTGCAGCGTCACCGTTCCCGAGAGCTCCCCAAGGCCGTGGTCGCCGCCGACCGCAGTGAGGCCGCCCTGCACCTCGACGGGGTGATGGGTACCGTCAGCGCGGTTGTGCACGAGCGCCGAGATCTGCAAGTCGTTGACCGCCTCGGTGACGTCAAGCAACCGTTCGGGCACGTCCCTAACCGGTGCCGGGAGCACCCAGCGGACCCGATCTCCATCGGTTGCCACCTGCACCGGCCGTCCATCGGAGTAGCGAAGGGCAAGGGCTACCTCCACGACCAATTCCCCACCGGACCATTGGGCCCGACGCACGCGAGGGGTGGCCGTGATGCCGGCGAGCTCCCGAAAAAGCGTTTGGAGGTCGTCCAGCCGGCCCGTCCGCAGCAGGTGTGAGAGCAGGCGCCGTGCCGGCGGCAGATGGGCGTCCACGTTGGCGAAGCGGCGGCCGGCCAGTTCGGTGGTGACCCGCAGGAGCGCCTCGCGGCGCTCGGGCTCCCAGCGCGCGACCGAGCGGTCGATGAATCCGAGCACCTTGGTGCTGTACCACGCCGCCAGCAGCCGATCGCGCCCCGGCCCGGGCTCGGTGCGCTCCTCGATCAGGTCGATCACCTCCTCGAGGAACGGGTAGTAGAGGTTCGGCTCGATCCCCGCGGAGCTGTGCTGCCGGTCGTCGTGGAAGACCCAGTAGTAGCAGGGGTAGTCGGCGAGCACCGAGATGGTCGTCGCCGCGAAGTAGGCGCGAACGATGATGGCGTGGTCCTCGAGCCGCCGGGGACCCTCGGGGAAGCGGATCTTGGTGTCGAGCAGGAACTGCCGGCGGAACATCTTGTGGGGTGTGCGCAGGCCCCACAGCGGGCCCCACGAGACGTCGACCTGCGGCCGGTTCTCGGCGAACAGCGCCTCGGCCAGCGGGCCGCGGCCGACCCTCACCTCGCGTCCGATGACAACGTCGGAGCCGTGTTCGCGGGCATAGTCCGTCATCCGCTCGAGCGCCTCGGTCCCGAGGAAGTCGTCGTGATCGACGAAGTACACGTATTCGCCACGCGCGAGGTCGAGACCGACGTTGCGCGGCTTGCCTGGCCACCCCGAGGCGGGTACGTGCGCGGCGCGCACGTTGGGGCGGACCTCTGCAATCCGGTCCACGAGGTGCGCGGTGCCATCGGTGGAGCCGTCGTCAACGAGGACGACCTCGAACTCCTCGGGAGGGAGGCTCTGCCGGTCGAGGGAGATGATGAGGTCCGCTAGGTGGCGCCCGGTGTTGAACGTTGGGACGACCACCGTGGCCCGGGGACTGGCGCCGGTCATCCACGCACCGTAGGCGGTGCTGGAGGGTCTTGCTGGCCCGGGTCGGCCCGAACGGCAGCGGCAAGTCGCCGACTCGGGGAGTTCACCGACAGGCGGCTCCGCACAACAACGGCTTCTACGCGCAACAACGGCCGCTGACCGGCAAAGAGTCGGTCAGCGGCCGCTGCGGCGACTCGTCCCAGCCGACCTAGGCCACCTGCGCCCGGGCCCGCCGGCTCTTCCCGAACTTCAGGTAGAGCGAGGGCAGGACGAACAGGTTCAGCAACGTTGCCGTGAGCAGGCCACCCAGGATCACGATGGCCATCGGGTGCTCGATCTCGTGCCCCGGAATGCTGCCGGAGATCGCGAGCGGGACGAGCGCGAGCCCGGTCGCCGACGCGGTCATCAGGATCGGCGCCAGCCGCTCCTGAGCGCCCTGCAGGACAAGCTCTGGGCCGAAGGCCTGCCCCTCCTCACGCTCCAGCCGCTGGAAGTGGCTGATCATGAGGATGCCGTTGCGGGCGGCGATGCCGAAGACGGCCAGGAATCCGACGAGGGATCCGAGCGAGAGGATCCCGTCACCCAGCCAGACCGCGAGCACGCCACCCACGAGCGCCATCGGCAGCAGCAGGAACGTCAGCAGGGCCAGTCGGAAGCTGCCGAATGCAGCCTGTAGCAGCAGCAGGATCGCCGCGAGAGCCAGCAGCCCGAAGGTTGAAAGTCGCGACTGCGCGGCGTTCAGCTCCGTGGACTCGCCGATGACCTCGGCGTGGTACCCGGTCGGGAAGCTGACTCCGTCGAGCCGGTCCTCGACCGCGTCCACCACTGAGGCGAGGTCACCGCCCGCGACGTTGGCGCCGACGTCGATCACCCTCGACTGCTGGTTGCGGAACACCGCGTTCGGCGTCGGAGCCATCCGGACGTCCGCGACGTCCTTGAGCAGGACGCGGTCGCCGTTCGGGGTGTCGATCTGCATGTTCTCGACGTCGGTGACGCTGTCCCGGGCCTCCGGGATTGCGGTCACGTGCACGTCGTACGCCCGGCCGCCCGCGTAGATGTCGCTGACCTCCTCGCTGGCGATCAACGTCGAGACCTGCCGGCGGATCTCGCCCGGTGTCAGGCCGTGCTGACGTGCGGCGTCGAGATCGGTCTCAACCTCGACGTGCGGAAGGTCGGTCTGCAGGGACGCGTGGGCGTCGATCACTCCTTCGATGCCCGCGATCTGCTCGGCCACCTCATGGGCCTTCTCCCGCAGCACCGCGAGATCGGCACCGTAGATCCGCACGACGATCGACTCGCTGGTGCCGGTCAGCACCTCCTTGATGCGCTCGCGCAGGTAGGTCTGCACGTCCCGGTAGAGGCCGGGGTACTCCTCGACCGTCTTGTGCACCGACTTCAGCGTTTCGTCGTAGTCCACGGCGGGGTCGACGCTGATCCAGTTCTCGCCGAAGTCGACGCCGTAGACCTCGTCGGCGAGCAGCGCCTGCCCGATGTGCGCCCCGCAGTTGCGCACCCCCGGGATCTTCTGGAGGTCCACGCATGCGTCGACGGACACCCGGACTTCCTCGGGCGCGGATGTCCCCGGCTGGGTGAGCCAGTGCATCAGGAAGTCGCGCTCCTTGAAGTTGGGCAGCAGCTGGTTGCCCAGCGTCGGGAACGCGAGGGCGCCGGCCACGGTCAGGACCAGAGCCGTCCCCATGGCGGGATGCGGCCGTCGCAGCAGCGGGGTGAGCGTGGCCCGGTAGCCCCGCTTGAGCACCCGCAGGAACGGAGACTCACGCTGGACCAGCCGGCCGCGCGAGAGCATCAACAGGCACAACGCCGGCGTCAGGGTCAATGCGACGACCATCGACACCAGCACGGCCAGGCCGTACGACATCACGAGCGGCTGGAAGAACGATCCGGACAGGCCCTCCAGGAACAGGACCGGGACGACGGCCACGACGTTGATGAGCGTCGCGTATGTGATCGCCGTCCGGACCTCGACCGACGCGTCCAGCACGATCGCTAGCGTCGACTTGTCGCTGCCCTCCTGCCGGGCCAGGCGCAGCCGTCTGACGATGTTCTCGACGTCGATGATCGCGTCGTCGACAACCACACCGATCGCGACGACGAGGCCCGCGAGCACCATCACGTTGACCGTGACACCCCTCGCATCGAGCACCAGCAGCGCGGCAACCAGCGACAGCGGGATGGCGATCAGGCTGATGAAGGCCGTCCGCCACTCGAACAGGAATGCGATGATGATCAGGACGACGAGCAGGATGCCCAGGTACATCGCGGTCGTGAGGTTGTCGATCGACTGCTCGATGAAGGTGGCGGGCCGGAAGATGGTGGTGTCGTACTCGATCCCGGGCAGTCCGGGCGCCATCTTGGCCATGGACTCTTCGACCCCGCGGGTGACTTCCATCGTGTTGGCACCGCGGAACTTCTGGATGATCAGCATCAGCCCCTCGCCGTCGTTGATGACGGCGTCACCCCAGATCGGGCCGGAGTCGACGAGCACCTTGCCCATGTCCTCCATCCGGAGGACCTTCCCGTCCCGCTCGACCACCGGCACCTTGGCGAGCTGCTCGGCGTCCACGATCGGCTGCACGTGGCGGATGTTGAGTCGCTGGTCAGCGGTCTCCACGAAGCCGCCGGTCCCGACCACCGCGCCATCGGAGTAGCGGAGCAGGCCGGCCTCGACAGCGTCCGACCCGGCGTCCATCACCTGCTGGAGCGAGACGTCGTACTTCGCCAGCAGTGCCGGGTCGACCTGGACATGGCGCTGCGGCAGCCGTTCGCCGTAGATGTTGACCTGCGCCACGCCCGGGACCCGGAGCAGGTGGGCCCGGAGCTTCCAGTAGGCGATCGTCGACAGGTCGATCAGGTTGAGCTCCTCCGATGTGATGCCGATCTTCATGATCCGGCTCGTCGCCGACAGGGCCGGCATCATGAACGGCGGGCTGGCCCAGGTCGGCAGCTGGGCGGTGATCCCCCCGATGCGCTCGGCGACCAGCTGCCGGGCGCGGAGCTCGTCGGTCCCTTTGCCGAAGATCAGCCGGATTGAGGAGAGCTGGGCCACGGACTTCGACCGCATCTCCTTCAGCCCTTCGATGCCGCTGAGCTGCTCCTCGATCGGCACCGTGATCAGCTCTTCGACCTCGTTCGAGGAGTTGCCCAGCGCGATCGTCTGGATCTCCACCTGCGGTGGCGCGAACTCCGGGAACACGTCGACCTTGGTCTTCGGGATCTGCGCGAACCCGAGCACCAGCATGGCGACGGCGGCGAACACGACAAGCCACCGGAACTGCAGACTCTTTCCAACGATGTGACGCATCAGTCCGAACCTCCCCCTCGCCTCAGTGCCCGCCCGCGATTTCCAGCTCTGCGCCCCACACCTCGGCGGCGCCCACCGTCACGACTTCTGTGCCCACCGGTGGTCCCTCACTGATCAGCACCGTGTCCCCCTCGATCCGGTCGATGACAACCGGCGCGCGCAGGAACGTGAGGTCATCGTGGACCGTGAACACCCACGGGATGCCCTGGCCGTCGTAGATGAGCGACGCGTATGGCACCGCGAACTGCCCGCCCGCCTCACGCACAGTCGCCGTCTCGAGGCCAACCCGGTCGGCTCCGATCTCGGTGAAGCTGACCTCCTTCACCTCGGAGTCCGCCACCTCCTCGACGTGGGAGGGCTCGTACCCGCTGCTGTACGAGTTGGTCACTTCCGCCTCTTTGCACCCCGACAGCAGGGCGGCCGTCACGATGACGACACAGACTCCGCCGATGGCGGGGCCCCTGCGCCGGCCGGTTCGGCTCATTTCGCGGCCTTCTCGTCCGACATCTCGACCGGCGTGACCCGCTGGCGGGGCCACTCGCCCTCGTCGCGCTCGCGCTGTGTGAGATCGACCTGGTCCTCTGCCGAGACCGGCTCTTCCGGCACCAGGTGCTGGTAGAGCGACGGCAGCACGAACAGCGTGACGACGGAGGTCGTGACCAGACCGCCGAGCAGGACAAGTGCCATCGGGTGCAGCAGCTCGAGGCCCGGCCGGGCGCCGAGGAAGGCGACCGGAATTGCCAGGGCCGCTAGGGCGAGCGTTGACGTCAGGATCGGCGTCAGCCGCTCCGCGGTCACGCGATGCATGCGTGCCGCCCGCTTGACACTGTTGCGCGTCTCCTGATCCTGCAGGTCCGCGACGAGAACCGTGGTCGTCCGTGTCGCGAGCCCGAACACCGCGAGCAGCCCGAGAAGCGACCCAAGGGTCAGCTCCTGGCCGTCGATGAGCGCCACCACGAACCCGCCCGCGAGGCACAGCGGCAGCAGCGCGGACAGCAACGCGGCCAGGCGCCAGCTGCGGAACGCCGCCTGGAGCAGCAGGAACGCCGCCACCGCCGCCGCGATCGCGAAGCCGGTGATCCGACCGGCGCCGATCTCGTCCGACGTCGCCTCGTCCAGCACCTCGGCGTGGTACTCCAGCGGGAACTGGGTCTCGGCGAGTCGGCCCTCGATGTCCGCCACGACGTCGCTGAGGCTGCGCCCGCTAACATCGGCCACGATGTCCAGCCGACGAGAAACGGCGTCGCGCTCGATGACGGCAGGTGACTCAGTCACGCGCACGTCGGCGACCTGGCCAAGGGTCACATGGCCCCCGTCCGGAGCGTCGATCAGCAGGTTGCGCACCTCGTCGACACTGGCCCGGGTGCTGGGCTCGCCCTGGACGATGACGTCGAAGACCTTTTGCTCCTGGAAGATGTTGCCCACCTGGATGCCTTGCAGCAGCGTGGCTTCCGCCCGGCGAACGGTGCCCGGCGTGACGCCGAAGCTCTGCGCCCGGTCCAGGTCGACCTCGATCTCGATGGTGGGCTGGGTCTTCGGGCGCTCGACGACCGGGTCGACCACGCCGTCGACCTCGGCCATCAGGTTCCTGACGCGCTCCGCCTGCTCGTCGAGCCCCGTCGCGTCCTGGCCGAACATGCGAACCACGAGTGGCTTATCCACCCCGGTGAGCAGGCTCAGGTCGTTTCCGCTGACCTGGTTGTGCCCCTTGACGAGGGCGCCCACGTCCCGCAGGTTCTGCGCCGAGTAGGTCGTGACCTCGGTGCGAACGGAGACGTCCCGGACGGCCGCCCGGATGGCGTCCATGGTGGCGTCGTAGTCCGCGTCGGACTCGATGTTGACCCAGACGTCGGCCGAGTTCACGTTGGTGACCCGGTCGCCGGTGATGGCACGGCCCACGTGGGCGCCGGTGTTCGCCACACCGGGAATCGCCTGCAGCTCGCGAGCCACGTCCCGGGCGATCTCTGTCATCCGCGGGTTGGACGTGCCTGGCTCGCCCTCGAGCTGCACGACTACATCGCGGTCCTGGAACGTCGGGATCAGCGACAGGTTAAGGAACGGCAGCGCCAGCAGGCCGAGTGCGAGGCAAACGCCGGCGGCAACGAAGGCACCGCGCAGGCCTCGGGTGAACCGCTCCAATGCCGTCAGGTAGCGCGACCGCAGCTGCGCCAGCATCCGGGGCTCCTCGGCGCGCGGCTGCCAGCGCGCAAAGAGCATCACGCTGAGGACAGGCGTCACGGTCAGCGCAACGAGCATCGCGGCGGCGACCGCGACCGCGAAGGCCAGGGCCATCGGCGCAAGGAACGCACCCGGCCGCCCGCCCATCACGGCCACCGGCACCACGGCCAGCAGCACGATCAGCGTCGCATAGACGAGCGGCCGGCGGACCTCCGCGGACGCCTCGCGGACGACGGTGGCCAGCGGAGTCGCCTCCTGTGCGGCCCGGCGTTGACGCAGCCGCCGCACCACTCGATCTGTCGGTGCGATTGCCTCGTCGACGATCACCGCGACGCCCGCGGCGAGCCCGACCAGGGCGATGGCGTTAAAGCCCTGGCCGAACGCCTCGAGCAGGAGCGCGGCGGTGACCACCGAAAGCGGCACCGCGACCGCTGCGACCACCACTGCCCGCCAGTGGAAGCGGAGGGCCAGCAGCACCAGCAGGCCGAGCAGTCCTCCGATGACCGCAACCATGCCTAGGTTGTTCAAGGCCGACTCGATGTACGAGCTCGGCCGGAACAGCGACGTGTCCGTGCGCATGCCGGTGAGCCCCGGCCGCAGGTCTTCAAGGGCGCCTTCGACGCCCTCGGTGACCTTGACCGTGTCGGCTCCGGGGAACTTCTCGACGACCAGGACGAGCCCCGACCCGCCGGCGACGACGGCGTCACCGATCAGCGGCTGGTGGTCGATGACGATGTTCGCCACGTCGGAGAGGAGCAGCTTGCCGCCAGTGCCTTCCACCGGCACCTTCCCGAGCTCTGCCGGGTCGGCGATCTTCTCCAGGATGTGCCGCACCTGAAGGCGCTGCTGCGGCGTCTCGACGAAACCGCCGGTGCCCGGGGTCGAGGCCTCCAGGAACGTGAGCGGTGAGACGACCTGGGCGTTGCCGGCCGAGCTGACGACCTGGCCGAGCGTCACGCCCTTCTCCTGCAGCACGGCTGGATCGACCTGGACCTGAAGCTGCTGCTCCCGCATCCCCCAGGTCGACACGTTGGCGACGCCGGGAACGCCCAGCAACCGCGGCCGCATCGTCCAGCGGGCGATCACGGACTGCTCGATCGGCGTGAGCTTGTCGGAGTCGAGGCCAATCATCAGGACGCGGTTCGACGACGACAGGGGTTGCAGCAGTTCCGGTGGCTTCGACACGTTGGGCAGGGCGTGCGCTTGGGTTAGCCGCTCCTCGATGAGCTGCCTCGCCTGGTAGATGTCGGTCCCGTCCTCGAAGACCATGACGATCGAGGACAGCCCCGGCACCGACTGCGACCTGATCACGTCGATGCCTTCGACGCCATTGAGCAGGTCAGCCTCGAGCGGAACAGTGATCAGCTGCTCCACCTCGTCCGCCGACAGACCGAGCGCCTCGGTCTGGACCTCGGCGTACGGAGGAGTGAACTCCGGAAGGACGTCGACCGGAGCCCCGCGCAGCTGCACCAGGCCGATGCCCAGCACGCCGGCGGCGACAGCCAGCACGAGAAGTCGGAACTGCAGTGCTCCACGCGTGAGCCAGGCCATGGCCCCCCACCCCTTCACCCGACGCCGAATCGGATATTCCGGCGTATTTAGAAACAACTTAGGGTCAACTTAGAAAGGTCTTAGGTTCGCTCTGTTACGTTGCGCTGAACGGGTTGTGGGTGTCAATGCCTCGAACGGGTCAGGAGGTGCCGTGCGGCTGCTCATCGTCGAGGACGACGTGAAGCTGGTCCGCGCCTTGAAGCGCGGACTAGCCCTCGAGGGCTATGCCGTCGACGTTGCGCGCACGGGTGATGACGGATTGTCGAAGGCGACGAGCGAGGACTACGACGCCGTGGTGCTCGACCTGATGCTCCCCGGGCTCGACGGTTTCGCGGTATGCGAGGAGCTGCGACGGCGCGAGCGGTGGGCACCCGTGCTGATGCTCACGGCACGGGCCGACGTGAGAGACCGCATCCGCGGCCTCGACGGCGGCGCCGACGACTACCTCGTCAAGCCGTTCGACTTCGGCGAGCTGCTCGCGCGGCTGCGAGTCCTGACCCGGCGTGGCCCCTCGGCGCACCCGCTGGTCCTCGAGATCGGCGACCTGCACGTGGACTCGTCGACCCGGGTGGTGTCCCGGGCCGGCCGCCAGGTCGAGCTCACGGCGCGCGAGTTCGACGTGCTCGAGGTGCTGGCCCGCAACCGCGGGCGGCTGGTCTCGCGCAACCAGCTCCTCGACGAGGTCTGGCACGAGGGCTACCCCGGGTCGCCTAACGTCGTCGACGTCTACATCGGCTACCTGCGGAAAAAGCTCGAACGGCCCCGAGGCCGCCGGCTCATCCGTACTGTTCGGGGAAAGGGCTTCCTCTTGGAGTCGCAATGAACCTGCCGATCCGAGCCCGTCTTACTCTGCTGCACGCCGGCCTGCTCGCGGTCATCATCATCTCTCTCGGAACGTACCTCGTGCTGCAGCTGAGGTCGGACCTCTGGCAGGCGATAGACGAGGACGCGCGCGCGAGTTCGGTCACGATCATCGATGCGTTCGCCGACGAGTCCGACAGCGACGGCGAGGAGCCCGCGGATGCGGAAGAGGACGCCGAGGACTTCGTCGACGCGGCGGCCGCCAGCCTGCCGGCGTCAAGTGGCGCTCAGATCCTCGACGACAAGGGCGAGGTGGTGGCGACCTTCGGCGATGTCGCCGGGACCCAGCCGCTGGTGCGGACCCGAACACTGGACGCGGCGCTGGCGGGGCGAGCGAGCACGATCAGCCTGACGCTGGGGGACGCCGACCAGAGCTACCACATCATGACCACCGCGTTCGCGGACCAGGGCCGCAGCCGCGTGCTCGTCGTCGCTGTGAGCCTGCAGCCGGTGGAGGAGGCCGTTCGGCAGGTGCTGATCCTGCTCTTGATCGCCGGACCGGTCGCACTCGCCGCGACCACGCTCGCCGCGTACTGGCTTGCCCGGAAGGCGCTCCTCCCGGTGGAGCGCATGACCTCGGACGCCGAGGAGATCGGCACGGGTCAGCTTCACGAGCGGGTCGCGGTCCCTGTGTCCAACGACGAGGTCCGGCGGCTCGCAGTGACGCTAAACGCCATGCTGGCCCGGATCGAGCGGGGAGTGCTGGACAGGCAACGGCTGATCGCCGACGCATCTCACGAGCTCCGCACGCCGCTGGCCGTGATGCGCGCCGAGTTCGACGTCAGCCTGCGTGGCGACGACCTGTCCCCGGCCGCCCGGGAGGTGCTCGAGAGCGCCGTCGAGGAGGTCGACCGGGTGAGCCGGACGGTCGACAACCTGCTCGCTCTCGGGGCGGTCGAGGAAGGTCGGCTCGAGCTGCTCACCGCGCGCGTCAACCTGCGTCAGGCGATCGAGGACGCCGCCAAGCCGCTCCGGCTTCTCGCCGCGGCGAAGGAGGTGGCCCTCCGGGTCGACGGCGGCCGGTGGGAGGCACAGGCCGACCCGCAGCGGCTGCACCTCGCGCTGACGAACCTCATCGAGAACGCGGTCAAGTTCACCCCGTCCGGTGGGAGCGTGCACGTCACCAGCTGGCAGGAGTCAGCCGAGGTAGGCGTCACGGTGCGCGACGAGGGCCCTGGGATCCCGGCCGACGACCGCGAGCACCTCTTCGACCGCTACTACCGCGTGGACAGCGCGCGACGGTTCGACCTTGGCGGCAGCGGTCTCGGTCTGGCGATCTCCCGGCAGGTCGCGTTGGCCCATGGCGGGCGGCTCTGGGTCGACAGCGAAGTCGGCGCAGGCAGCTCGTTCTCCCTCGCACTCCCCAGCTGGCGCGCCCTGCTTTCGGAGGAAGGCGCAGCCGGGTCGGCGCCCGCAACCGTGCCACCCCAGCCGTCGCCTGCTGCCCGCGCCGGCACGACAGACCCTGGTCCCGGCGAGTTGTCCGCGGCTGTCACGAGCGGCCCCGACCGCGGTCCAGCACCTGGCCGCTGACCGCGACGAACCGCCAGGAGAAGCGCTCCGGGCCGAGCCGCAGGACGAGCACGCCGGACGTGTCGTCCTGCGCGGCGAGCCGATTCCGGCAGGACGACCTGACGGGGTAGAGTGCGACCCCGCCCGTTCCCACGACGAACTGGCGCAGGCCGTCGGCGCTGCGCCTGCCCGTGGCGTCCTGCTTGGCGAAGCGCTCGTAGGCGTGGTTGTGCCCGGCCAGCATGATGCGGCCATCGGCGCGCTGCAGGACCGACCAGACGGCACTCAGCCTTCGCGTCGGGGGGTGGCGGGTCGAGCACGTGTACAGCGGCTCGTGGACGTACGCCAGTGCGGGCCGGTCGGCGTTTGCGGCCAGGTCCTGTCGCAGCCAGGCCAGCTGGCGTGAGCCGGCGCCGCAGTCGATCCCACAGCTGAGCGCGTACATGCGCCAGTGGCCGGCGTCCCAGGCGTAGTACGAACGGCCGTCCACCTGACGGTCGAAGTACGCCAGGTAACCGGCGGCGCCCCGCGTCCGGTACTCGTGGTTCCCGGGCACCGGACGGGTGATCTTCTTGAAGCGCCCCCAGGTCGGGTCGTAGTTGCGCCGGTAGTCGGACAGGCTGCCGTTCTCGTAGGCATTGTCGCCGAGCGCCAGCACGGCGTCCGGGTCGATTGAGGCGATCAGGCGGGCGGTTCCCCGGCCGTCGCTCGGCCGGCGGGCGATGTCGCCCGCGGCCACCAGGGTCAGCGCGCGGCTGCCCACTTTCTCCCCGGCCACCGACGTGC
>JBOGDX010000035.1:0-12050 GCA_050743225.1 Actinomycetes bacterium
GCGAGGTACTGGCCCGCAGGGGCGTCGAGGTCGTCGACGCCCCGCCGGACCGGCTGGCCCCCGAGCTGGCCGACCGGTACCTCGCTCTCAAGGCAGCCGGTCGGCTGTAGGGAGCCGGCTATTCGGCGAGGTCGCTGACGCTGCCCGGATCTGTGAGAACGGCCCGCGCGACATCGTGGAGCCGACGGTGGTGGCTGCGGGCGTAGCCGCGGAGCAGCTCGAACGCCTGGTCGGTCCCGATCGACCGACGGGCCGCGATGGCCCCCTTGGCCTGCTCGATGACGATGCGGCTGTTCAGCGCGCCCTGGAGCTGCTCGGCGAGGACCTCGCGGCGGCGGATCGCGCGCTCCTGCAGGAGGCCGATGGTCGCGATGTCCGCCAGCGCCTGCATAAGGGCGGTCTCGTCGTCGCCGAGCCCTCCCGGCTCGGTGCCGAAAATGTTCAGCGCACCGATCACCTCGGCACGCAGCCTCATCGGGAACGCCTCCACCGAGCGGAAACCGGCGGCCGTTGCCCGTGGGGCGAACCGCGGCCACCGCGCGCCGGCGGTCGACAGGTCGACGTTGACCACCGGCTCCCCGAGGCGGTAGCAGTCGAGGCAGGGCCCCTCGTGGTTCTGCAGCTGGAACAGCTCCAGGAGCTTGGCCTGCTCGGAGGAGGCGGCGACGAAGCGCAGCCTGCCGTCGGAGTCGGCCAGCATCATCCCGCCCGCGACGGCGTCGAGCAGCTCGACCGACCGGCTGACCACAAGGTGCAGGAAGTCGATCGCGTCGAACTCGTCGACCAACGTGTCCGCGGCTTCGACGAGCACGCGGGCGACCATGTCGGATCGGATCATGAGCGCATCACAGTCACAACACGGAATCCGGCCCCCCGTCGCTCGTCATCATACGTCCGCCTCCGGTTGAAGTGGGTCCTTCTCTAGCAGCAGCTCCCCCGCCAGAACAGCCCGCGACACCTCCGCGGGCGACCGCCCTTGGGCGTAGGCATGGGCGCGCAGCCGCACGAACGCCTCAGTGAGGCTGACCTGGTTCTGGACCATGATCATCCCGGTCGCCTGGTACATCTCGGCCGGGAAGTGCAGGGCGTGGTCCAGCGGCCCGGCCAGCGCCCCGAACGGCATCTCCGCCTGCCCGTCGAGGATGAGCGTCACGGCCACGTCGGCAACCGCGACGGCGTCCGCCATCTGCTCCGCCGATAACGATCCGGGCATGTCCCGAAACAGCTCGAGCACCCCGAGGCTGATCGCCCCGACGTGGAGGGGGAACGCGAACACCGCACGCGCTCCTCTCTCCTGCGCGGCGACGGCATAGGCCGGCCAGCGAGCAAGCGCCCCGTCGGCGAGGTCCGGCTCGAGCACGGGACGGCCCCCGTCGAACGCGTCCACCCCCGGACCCTCGCCGAGGCTGAACTGGAGCTGGTCGAGCTGCTGGCTGACGGGGCCGGTCGCGTGCGCGAGACTCCGCAACCCCCCCTCAGCCATCAGGCTGATCGCGGCGCCGCTGACCCCCACCCGCTCCACGGCCAGCGCGCACAGCCGGGCGAGGAGGTCGGCCAGCTCGCTCGCGTCCCCACCCGCGGCCGGCCGGTCGCGCACCGTCATGGCGAGGATCCACCGGGCCCGCCGATCCATCGGCGATGCGCCTCCGAGTGCCCTAGTCGGTGTCCGCCATCTGGCGGGAGGCACCCTGAAGGTCGATTTCGGTGGACGTGTCGGGAGGATGTCCCGCCCGGCCGTTCACCCGGCCGTTCACCCGGCCGTTGACCCGGCCGGTTGTCGATCTCCGGTGTCGGCGGGCCGCTCTGCTTGTCGCGAAGACGGGGACGACGCCCGCAACACCGGGCTCGCCGGTCAGCGCCGCCCTGGCAGACGGGGTACCGGCGACCAACCAGACGACCGATGTCGCCGGCCCCGACGCGAATGCTGACGACAGGGAGCGGAGCACCGGTGGCGTCAGGTGCAGCCCGGTCACGTCGAGGAGGGCGAACCCCTCAGCCCGGGAGCGCAGGCCGCAGGCCACCGCGCCGACCAGCTGCTCCGGCAGCACCCCGATCACGCGCGCCACGACCGCGTGGCCTTCCAGGTAGATCCGGATCTCGGCCCGGGACGGCGCCGCGCCTAGCCGGCTCGCTCTTCCAGCCATCAGCCTCAACACCTCTGCGCAAGCCGCCGAGGTCCGGGGAGGCGTGTACCGCCAAAGCATCACGCTTGGCTCTGCCTGCGATGCTACGCCCGACCGACCCCGGACGCACAGGGCCAGCGCACCATTCCCGACGGTCGCGGGGGCGTCAGCCGGCGGTGGGGAGGGCGGCGGTGGCGCCGGACCCGCGCAGGTCGCCGATCTCCCCGGCGCGGACCGCGCGTCCGCCGAGCACCACGACGTATGCGAGGAAGGCCAGCCACACCGTCGCGCCGATGCCGACCCGGGCCCAGGTCGGCAGCCCGGACGGCGTCACGAACGCCTCGACGACGGCCGACACGAACAGCGTCGCGGCGAGCCCGAGCGCCAGCGCCCCGGCGGCCTGGCCCTCCTCGGCCAGCGCGCGCGACCTCGACCTCGGGCCGGGGTCGACCCAGGACCAGCCGAGGCGCAGACCCGCGCCGGCCGCCACGAAGACGCAGGTCAGCTCGAGCAGGCCGTGCGGGAGGATCAGGCCGAAGAACAGGTCGAGCCGGTCCCCCGAGGCCATCAGCCCGCCCGCGATGCCGACGTTGAGCGCGTTCTGCCACAGGATCAGGACCACGGGGAGGATCAGGACGCCCAGCGCCAGAGCCAGCGCCGACACCCAGGCGTTGTTGGTCGCCACCTTGGCGGCGAACGAGCCGGCCGGCGCGGACGAGTAGTAGTCCTCGAAATCCTCCTCGACCAGCTGTCGGATCTGTTCCGGGGCGGCAATGGTCGCCTGCACCTCCGGGTTGGCCGCCACCCACCACCCCACGGCGACACCGACGAGGCAGAAGGCGACGCCGACTGCCACCCACCAGCGCGCACTGCGGTAGAGCGCTGCGGGGAAGACGACGGTGAAGAACCGGGCGACGTCCACCCAGGCGGGTACGTGAGTACCCGTCACCGCCGAGCGGGCTCGAGCGACGAGAGAGGACAGCCGGCCGACCAGTGCCGGGTCTGGCGACGCGGAGCGGACGACGGACAGGTGGGTCGCCACGCGCTGGTAGAGCTCCACGAGCTCGTCGACCTCGGCACCGCTGCGGCGGTTCCGCCGGCCGCCGGGCCGCGCCAGCAGCTCGTCCAGCCGCTGCCATTCCCCGCGATGCGTCGCGACGTATGCGTCGATGTCCATCGCAGGGGACAGTAGCCTCGCCGCATGTCCGATCTGGTCACCGGCGAGGCCGTCGTGCTGGAGCTGCGCCTCGCGAAGCTGGCCAGCCGTTCGCTCGCCCTCGCCCTCGACCTGACCGTTCAGGTCGGCCTGTTCTTCGTCGGCATCGCCGTCGCCACCGGGGTGCTGGGCTTCGTCGACGACGCGCTGGCGACCGCGCTCGCCCTCGTCTTCTACGTCGCCGTCGTGCTCGGCTACCCCGTCGCGATGGAGACGGCGACCCGCGGCCGCAGCCTCGGCAAGATGGCGATGGGACTGCGCGTCGTGCGGGAGGACGGCGGCCCGATCCGGTTCCGGCACGCCTTGGTGCGCGGCCTGTTGTCCGTGGTGGAGATCTGGCTGACGTTCGGCTCGGTGGCGCTCATCACGTCGCTGGCGTCGGCGAAAGGCAAGCGGCTCGGCGACTACCTGGCCGGGACGGTGGTCGTGCGAGAGCGGGTGCCGGTGCAGGCGGCTCCCATGGCGGTCATGCCACCGCCGTTGACGAACTGGGCGGCAGGGCTCGACCTGTCCCGGGTGCCCGACGACCTGGCCCTGGCGACACGTCAGTTCCTCGCCCGGGCGCCTGAGCTCGCCCCGGCGGTCCGTGAGGAGATGGGGTCCCGGCTAGCGGGGAGCCTGGCCGCGGTCACGGCACCGGCGCCGCCGCCGGGGACACCGGCCTGGGCGTTCCTGTCCGCGGTGCTGGCCGAGCGCCGGCGGCGCGAGATGGCCCGGCTCGGCGCCACGTCACCGTCGTCGCAGCCGCCTGCATGGTCGCAGCCGCCCGCTCCCTGGTCGCAGCCGCCCGCTCCCCCGCAGACCCGGCCCCCGGGAGCTCCCGCCGGCAACGACCCTTTCGCCCCGCCGGGCTGACTAGACGAGGATGACGGATGAGGGGTGGACGCGGACCTGAGGAGCATTTCGCCGCTCTCGCGCGGCAGCTCCGCGAGGGTCGCACGATCGAGGCGATCCACCAGATCGTCGTGGAGTCCGCGGTGTCGCTCGTCGACGGGTGTGACCGCGCCGCGGTCGGTGTCCTCGAGGGTGACCGGTTCCGCGGGGCTGCGGCCACCGACGACGTGACGCGCCTGATCGACCGGCTCCAGGACGAGGTCGGGGAGGGCCCGTGTCTGGAGGCCAGCACCGACGCCGCGGTCCACATCGACAACGACATCACGGTCGACTCGCGGTGGCCCGCCCTCGCCCGCCTTGTGGTCGAGCGGACACCGGTGCGGGCGATGCTGGCCGTGCCGCTCATCGTCGACGCCCGCCGCACGGGCGCGCTCAACGCCTTCGCCGACAGCACCGGCGCCTTCACCGCCGACTCCGTCGGCCAGGCAGCGGTGCTCGCGTCGTTCGCGTCGGTGGCGACTGCCGGGGCCAGCCACGCCGCGCGAGCGGAGCAGCTGGAGGAGGCGCTGTCCACCAACCGCGAGATCGGCGCGGCGGTCGGCATCCTGATGGCCACTCACGGCATCGACCAGGACCAGGCGTTCGACATGCTGTCCACCGCATCCCAGCGGATGAACCGAAAGCTGCGCGACATCGCGCGCGGCATCGTCCAGGGCGGGTTGGACCCCAGGGCGTAGCCCGCTCGGCGTTCGCCGGGGATTCGTCCCCCTGGACGCACCGGCCCGGGGGAGCGACAGTCAGGGCATGACCGCTGAGTCCCCGCCGGCGCGCCCGGCATCCTCGTCGATGGCGCCCCGCGTGCTGGTGCCGCTGCTGGTCGGGTCCGCAGTTGCGGTGGCCCTCGGGGCCTACGGCTCGGTCCACGACCCGTCCGGCGAGACGATCACCACGCTCGGCTTCTCCGGCATGATCAACATGAAGGTGTGGCTGACGACCGGAGCGGCGACCCTCGCGCTGGTGCAGCTGGTGACCGCGCTACGGCTGTTCGGCCGCATCGGCTCCGGGTCGGCGCCGGGCTGGGTCGCCGTGCTGCACCGGTCGTCGGGCACGGTGGCCGTGCTGCTGACCGTCCCCGTCGCCTACCACTGCCTGTGGTCCCTGGGCTTCTCGGACTTCGACACGCGGACGTTGGCGCACTCGCTGCTCGGGTGCGCGTTCTACGGCGCGTTCGTGGCCAAGCTGCTGGCCCTGAAGATGCGCCGGCTGCCGGGGTGGGCGCTCCCGGTCTTCGGCGGGCTCACGTTCACCGTTCTGGTGGCGGTGTGGCTGACCTCGTCGCTGTGGTTCTTCCGCACCGTCGGCTTCCCGGAGTTCTGAACCGGCCGGTCAGTACCGGTAGTGGTCGGGCTTGTACGGCCCGGCGACGTCGACGCCGATGTAGTCGGCCTGCTCCTTGGTGAGCGTCGTGAGCTTCACACCCAGCGCGTCGAGGTGCAGCCGCGCGACCTTCTCGTCGAGGTGCTTCGGCAGCACGTAGACCGTGCGCTCGTACTCGTCGTTCTTCGTCCAGAGCTCGATCTGGGCGATCGTCTGGTTGGCGAACGAGTTCGACATCACGAAGCTGGGGTGCCCCGTCGCGTTGCCGAGGTTCAGCAGCCGGCCCTCGGACAGCACGATGACGGAGTGGCCGTCGTCGAAGGTCCACTCGTCGACCTGCGGCTTGATGGTCGTGCGGCGGATGCCCTTGGTCCGGGCCAGGCCGGCCATGTCGATCTCGTTGTCGAAGTGGCCGATGTTCCCCACGATCGCCTGGTGCTTCATCCGGGCCATGTCGGCCGCCTTGATGATGTCCTTGTTGCCCGTGGCGGTGATGAAGATGTCAGCGGTCTCGAGGACCTCGTCGAGGGTGGTCACCTGGTAGCCGTCCATCGCCGCCTGCAGCGCGCAGATCGGGTCGATCTCGGTGATGACGACCCGCGCCCCCTGGCCGCGCAACGACTCCGCGCTGCCCTTCCCGACGTCGCCGTAGCCGAGCACCACCGCGACCTTGCCGCCCATGAGCGTGTCGGTCGCCCGGTTGATGCCGTCGATGAGCGAGTGCCTGGTGCCGTACTTGTTGTCGAACTTCGACTTCGTGACCGAGTCGTTGACGTTGATCGCCGGGAAGAGCAGCTCGCCGTTCGTCGCGAACTCGTAGAGGCGGTGCACCCCGGTGGTGGTCTCCTCGGTGACCCCCTTGATGCCCTGGCCCATCCGCGTGTACTTCCTCGGGTCGGCGACGAGCGAGCGACGCAGCAGGTCGAGAATGACCCCGTACTCCTCGGAGTCGTTCTCGTCGACGCTCGGCACGGCACCGGCTGCCTCGAACTGCGTCCCCTTGTGGATGAGCAGTGTCGCGTCGCCGCCGTCGTCGAGCAGCATGTTCGGGCCGCTGCCGTCCGGCCAGGTCAGCATCTGCTCGGTGCACCACCAGTACTCCGGCAATGTCTCGCCCTTCCAGGCGAAGACCGGGACACCGCTGGGCGCCTCGACCGTGCCCTCGGGGCCGACGACGGCGGCCGCGGCGGCGTGGTCCTGCGTGGAGAAGATGTTGCAGGAGACCCAGCGGACGTCCGCGCCGAGGGCGACGAGCGTCTCGATCAGGACAGCCGTCTGCACCGTCATGTGCAGCGAACCGGCGATCCGGGCACCGGCGAGGGGCCGGCTCGCCCCGAACTCCCCGCGCAGCGCCATCAGCCCGGGCATCTCGTGCTGGGCGAGGCGGATCTCGTTGCGGCCGAACTCGGCCAGCGACAGGTCGGCGACCTTGAAGTCGCCCGGGTTCAGTCTGGGCATGGGTGGCTCCTCATCGTTGCGGATCGGTGCACGCATCACGACGTACGAACGTCGGCGATGCCCGGCGCGGTCCCTCAGGACCAACCCATCAGCGACGCCGAGACTCCACCGCGGAGTCTACTGGACCCGACTCCCCCGAGACTCCAGCCCGAGTGACCTCGGGACTCTAGCCTTCGGCGGTCTCCGAGGGCGCGGCCCGGTCGGCGGAGTACATGTCGGGCTCGAGGTAGATGACGCGGGCGATCGGCTCGGCCTCGCGGATGCGCCGCTCCGCGGCGTCGATGGTGCCCGCCACACCGGCCGCGCTGTCCGTCGGCGCCACCGCGATCTTCGCGGCCACCAGCAGCTCGTCCGGCCCGAGGTGCAGCGTCCGCATGTGGATCACCCGCTCCACCGCGTCGTCGGCGGTCAGGGCGGCCTCGATCCGGGCGACCGCTTCGCGGCTCGCGCCCTCGCCGAGGAGCAGGCTCTTGGTCTCGATGGCGAGCACCACCGCGACGCAGACCAGCAGCAGGCCGATGAGCACCGTGCCGATTCCGTCCCACACGCCGTCGTGGGTGATCAGGGTCATGCTCACGCCGAACAGCGCCAGCACCAGGCCGATCAGCGCCGCCAGGTCCTCGAGCAGCACGACCGGCAGCTCGGGCGCCTTGGCGTGCCGCACGAAGTCCACCCAGGACCGACCGCCGCGCACGTGGTTGGACTCGACGATGGCGGTGCGGAAGGAGAACGACTCCATGACGATCGCGGCGACAAGCACCGTGACCGGCACCCAGTGCCAGGACTCGATCGGCTCCGGGTGCTGCAGCTTGTGCCACCCCTCGTAGAGCGCGAAGAGGCCGCCGACGCTGAAGAGCACGATCGCGACGATGAACGCGTAGATGTAGCGCTCGCGACCGTAGCCGAACGGGTGCTCCGGGGTCGCGGCCCGACGCGCGCGCCGGCCGCCGACCAGCAGCAGCCCCTGGTTGCCCGAGTCGGCCACCGAGTGGATGGACTCGGCCAGCATCGACGACGACCCCGTCAGCAGGAACGCGACGAACTTCGTCACGGCGATCCCGAGGTTGGCGGTCAGTGCCGCGACGATCGCCCTGTTGCCGCCTGAGGCGCTCACAGGGTCTCCTCCGACCGGGTCGACTTCAACATCGCTATGGGCTCGATCGGCGACGGGTCGATGCCCTGCAGCAACGCGACGTAGGCGCTGGCGAAGTCCAGCGGCGCGACCAGGCTGGCCAGGCGCGCAACCGGGTGGTCGCCGACGGCCGCGAGCTCCTCGACCGGCACGCCGTACCGATCGGCGACGCCGTGGGTGGCTTCGCGCCGCCGCGCCACCTCGGGCACTTCCTCGGTGTCCCGCAGCAGCAGCAGGCTCATCCGGGGCCACGCCGCGGCGTCGGTCACCCGGTCCCGGAAGATGTCCGCGTCGTCCTTGCCAGCCAGCTCGCCGAACCGACCCGCCATGACGACCACCTGGTTGTGGTGCACCTCCGTGAGCGCCCCGTGGACCGCCGGGTACTTCGCGTTCTCGGCCAGCTGTGCGGCGAAGCGGGCGGCGGCGACGGCAGCGAGCTCGCTGGAGCCCCAGACGTAGGGCAACGAGCCGGCGAGCTGCATCGCGACCTGTTTGGCGGGGTTCTGCGGGCTCTCCGACGCGGGGCCGCAGTGCTCGCTCACGACGTCGAGGTCGTCGGCGAGCTGCTCGAGCCGGGACCGCGGCAGGTCCGCGAGCCGGAGCGCGTCGACGACGAGCATGACCGGCACCACCAGGCCCCACAGGTTCGCGCGCGGCATCCTGCCGCGGGCGTCCACCGGGAGGTGAACGGACCGGCCGTCCTCCGAGCGGGCAGCCAGCGACGAGCCGGCGGCGCCGACCGTCACGACGCGGGCCCCCCGGCGCAGCGCCTCGTCCAGCGCCGACAGCGTCTCCTCGGTCTCGCCCGAGCAGGACACGGCAACGACGAGGTCCAGCGCGCCGACCCAGCCGGGCAAACGGTGCCCGCGGTGGGCGATGACCGGCACCGGGCAGGCCGGGCCCGTGACCGCGGCGGTGACCTCGGCGGCGATCCCCGACCCGCCCATGCCGGTGACGACCAGGGCCCGGGGGCGTCCCTCGGCGGCGACGCGCGCGAGTGCGTCGTCGTCGACGTGCAGCAGCGCCTCGCGAACCTGCGCACCGGCCGTCGCGATCGCCCGCAGCATCTGGCCAGCGTCGAGCAGCTCCAGCGCGTCCCGGTCGTCGAGGACCGAGTCGTCCATCAGCGGCGACCAGCTCATTCAGCTCAACGACCCGGGTCCGGGGTGCTGGGGCGTGCCCGGCTGGCGAGCCTCGTCGATCAGCAGCACCGGGATGTCGTCACGGACGGGATAGGCCAGCCCGCAGGCGTCGGACGTGCACACGAGCTCCTGCGCCTCGTCGTCGACGCGCAACGGCGCGTGGCAGTGCGGGCAGGCCAGGATCTCCAGCAGACGTGGGTCCAGCTGCACGGCTCAGGGCTCCTTCCGGGGGCTTCCGGTACGGGCGCCCGCCCGCACGATCGCCAGCACGTCGTCGCGCACACCCTGCATCGTCTCGCGGTCGGCCGCCTCGACGTTGAGTCGCAGCAGCGGCTCGGTGTTGGACGGCCGGAGGTTGAACCACCAGTCCCGCGACTGCACCGTCATGCCGTCGAGGTCGTCGACGGTCACGCCGTCCCGCGACCCGTAACTGCTGCGGACGTCGCCGACCGCCGCCGCCTGGTCGTGCACCTCGCTGTTGATCTCGCCGGACGCGACGTAACGCTCGAAGCGCGCCGCCAGGACCGACAACGGCCGGTCCTGCTCCCCCACCGCCGAGAGCACGTGCAGGGCCGCGAGCATCCCCGTGTCGGCACGCCAGAAGTCACGGAAGTAGTAGTGGGCGGAGTGCTCACCACCGAACACGGCGCCGGTCCGCGCCATCTCGGCCTTGATGTACGAGTGCCCGACGCGGGTGCGCACCGGCGAGCCGCCGTTCTCCCGGACGATCTCGGGGACGGCGCGGGACGTGATCAGGTTGTGGATCACGGTGGAGCCCGGGTGCCGGGCCAGCTCGCGCACCGCGACCATCGCGGTGACCGCCGACGGGGACACCGGCTCGCCGCGCTCGTCGACGACGAAGCACCGGTCGGCGTCGCCGTCGAAGGCCAGGCCGACGTCGGCCCCCTCTGCGCGCACCCGCTCCTGCAGGTCGACCAGGTTGGCCGGGTCCAGCGGGTTCGCCTCGTGGTTGGGGAAGGTTCCGTCGAGCTCGAAGTAGAGCGGCACCAGGTCGACGGGGAGCCCTTGGAGCACCGACGGCACGGTGTGTCCGCCCATGCCGTTGCCCGCGTCGACGACCACCTTCAGCCGGCGGTTCCCGCGCAGGTCGACGAGCGAGCGCAGATACCCGGCGTACGACGTGAGCAGGTCCTGTTCCCGCAGCGCCCCTCGCGGCCCGTCGTGGGCAGGCACCCCGTCCTCGGCGAGCCGGCGCACCTCGGCCAGCCCCGAGTCCGCCCCGACGGGAACCGCCCCGGCCCGGCACAGCTTGATGCCGTTGTAGCGGGCGGGGTTGTGGCTGGCGGTGAACATCGCGCCCGGCAGCTCCAGGCTGCCGCTGGCGAAGTAGAGCTGGTCAGTGGAGGCAAGACCGATGTCGACGACGTCGACGCCCTGGTCGGCGGCTCCGTCCGCGAAGGCCGCCGCGAGCGCAGGCGAGGAGGGACGCATGTCCCTGCCGATGACGACTGCCCCCGGCCCGGCTGCCCGCTTCGGGCCGCCGGCCCCGACCACGTGGACGAAGGCCGCACCCAGCGCTCTGGCCGCGTCGTCGTCGAGCTGGTCGGGCACCTCGCCGCGGATGTCGTAGGCCTTGACGATCGCCGACAGGTCGAGCCGGGACGGGCTGGTGGGGCTGGGCACGGCCGCGAGCCTATCTGTGCGCGGACGGGCCGGACCGCCCCCGCCGGGGCGCGCGACGGCGGGGTCGGCTACCGGCGACGCGGTCGTGTCAGGGCTTGCGGGTCTTGTCCAGCACGCGCTGGACGGGCAGGACGCGGCTGGTGCTGCCCTGCTCCTCCCAGGTGCGGTGCTCGCAACGGTGGCAGGACGTGAACTGCACGGGCGAGCCGTCGGTGAGAGCCATCGCGATGCGCGTCACGCTCTCGCTGCCGCAGGCCCGGCAGCTGGCGCCGGCGCGCGCGCCGGGCTGGGTCAGGGACCCGAGCGGGACCGCCTGGCGCGGGATCGTGGCGGTTCGCGGCATGGTGGATCGCGGCATGGGTCGCACCTTCGGGGAAGAGGCCGAGAAGGACAGGTCCTGCGGGCGTCGGTCGCGCCCGGATGACGGAGGGCGTGCCCGGCGGATGACACCTGTGCTTCGGCAGCACCCCGGAAATCCTTGAGGGTGTGGCGGGTCCCGTCCCGATGTCGGCCGGTTCGGACGGGCCCCGGATCGGCCGTTCGGATGAGGCAGCGGCCGGGTTCGGCTCTGTGGACGGTCCGACGGTCAGGCGTCGGGGCTGCGCAGCACCCGCAGGTGTCCGCGGCGGCCCACCTCGACCGGGGCCCGGGCGTTCGACGGGACGGGACGGGCGGCCTCCCGCACGGCGTTGGCCAGGGCCTCGAGGTCGTCGCCGCTCGGGCCGAGCGCACCGGGGTCGGGCGCGAGGCGCAGGACCTCCCACCCCCGGGGCGCCGTCAGCCGTTCGGAGTGCGCCGAGCAGAGGTCGTAGCAGTGCGGCTCGGCGTAGGTGGCCAGGGGCCCGAGCACGGCCGTCGAGTCGGCGTAGACGTAGGTGAGCGTTGCGACGGCCGGCCGGCCGCAGGCGGTGCGCGAACAGCGTCGGACAGGGCTCACGGGCCGAACCGTAACGGGACCGGACGACCAGGCGGTGGAGGCTCGCCCCGCCGCGCCGTCACCTAGCCTTGGCAGGGTGCCGACCCCTGCCGCCGGGACGGGTCCCGCCCAGCCGCGACGCCGCCTCCGCGACCGCCGGGGGCGTGGCCTGCGCGGGCCGGTCGCCCCGGCCGGGGTGCCGCTGGCC
>JBOGDX010000036.1:0-12029 GCA_050743225.1 Actinomycetes bacterium
TCTCCCGGGCCCGGTCGCGCCCTCGCCGCCACCTCACCCTCGTGCACAAGACGAACGTGCTGGTCCACGCCGGCGACCTCTGGGCGCGGACCGTGGCGACCGTCGGCGAGGAGTACCCCGACGTCACCACGGACTACCTGCACGTCGACGCGGCCTCGATCTTCCTGGTCACGGACCCGGGTCGGTTCGACGTGGTCGTGACCGACAACCTGTTCGGCGACATCATCACCGACCTGGCGGCGGCTGTGACGGGGGGCATCGGGCTCGCGGCCAGCGGCAACCTCGACGTGAGCCGGGCCAACCCGTCGATGTTCGAGCCGGTCCACGGCAGCGCTCCCGACATCGCCGGGCAGGGGGTGGCCGACCCCACCGCCACGATCCTGTCGGTGTCGCTGATGCTCGACCACCTGGGCCTGGCCGCCGCGGCCCGCCGTGTGGATGACGCGGTGGTGGCCGACCTGGCGTCGCGTCCCGGCCGGAGCCGGAGCACCCGCGAGGTCGGCGAGGCGGTGGTGGGGCGGCTGGGCTGACGCGTCGGCTACCGTCTGCCCATGCCGAGTGACCTCACCGTTGAGCTCGCCCCGTCGACGTCGCCGCGCAGCGCCCAGGAGCGGGCCCGGTTGCTGGAGAAGCCCGGGTTCGGCCAGGTGTTCACCGACCACATGGTCTCGGCCGACTACACCCGCGACGAAGGGTGGCACGACGCGCGCCTGACGGCGTACGAACCGCTCACCCTCGACCCCGCCACGTCGGTTCTGCACTACGGGCAGGCCATCTTCGAGGGGCTCAAGGCCTACCACCAGGCCGACGGATCGGTCGCGCTGTTCCGGCCGGAGCAGAACGCGGCGCGGTTCCAGCGGTCGGCCCGCCGGCTCGCCATGGCCCCGCTGCCCGAGGAGCTCTTCCTCGAGTCGGTGCGCACGCTGGTGCGGGCCGACCGCGACTGGGTGCCGACCAAGCCCGGCGAGTCGCTGTACCTGCGGCCGCTCATGTTCGCCACGGACCCCTTCCTCGGGGTCCGCCCGTCGAACACCTACCGGTATCTGCTGTTCGCCTCGCCGGCCGGCGCCTACTTCCCCGGCGGGGTCCGACCGGTGTCGGTCTGGCTGACCACGGAGTACGTCCGAGCGGCGCCCGGCGGCACCGGCGAGGCGAAGTGCGCCGGCAACTACGCCGCCTCGCTGGTCGCGCAGGCGCAGGCGGCCGAGCAGGGCTGTGACCAGGTCGTCTGGCTCGACGCGGTGGAGCACCGCTACGTCGAGGAGATGGGCGGCATGAACCTGTACTTCGTCTTCGCCGACGGCCGGCTGCTGACGCCAGCGCTCACCGGAACCCTGCTGCCGGGTGTGACGCGCGACTCGATCCTCACCCTCGGCAGCGACCTCGGGCTGGACGTCGTCGAGGGCCGCATCTCCACCGAGGAGTGGGAGAGCGGCTGCGCAGACGGCACGATCAGCGAGGTCTTCGCCTGCGGCACCGCTGCCGTCGTCACCCCGGTCGGCCAGGTCAAGCACACACGCGGAGGGTTCGCGGTCGCTGACGGCGCGCCGGGCGCGGTCACGATGAAGGTGCGCGACGCTCTCCTGGGCATCCAGCAGGGCACAGCACCCGATCCGCACGGGTGGATGCAGCGGGTCGACTGATGTGACATACCCGCGCAGGTCGGGGCGATTTGCCCTGGTTCCCCCGGTCGGGTCAGGGTAGAGGGACCGGACGGAGGACCGTCCCCCCGACGACCGCTTAGACGATCTGCCCCGAGGGAGTCGCACCATGACCGTGCCGAGCCAGAACGGCAACCAGCCCGCCGAGCCGACCGAGTCCGCCATCGCCGCGGGGATGGCGGCCGGGGACACCGACGCGGTGATGCGCGCGGTCGCCGCCAGCGACGTGGTCGTCCCGCAGTCGCCGAGCAGCCCGGGAGACGCCGTCCCTGACGGGTCGATCTCACTCCCCGTGATCGAGCAGGACGGCACGTCGTACGTCCCTGTGTTCACCTCGGAGCGCACGATGCACGAGGCCGCTCCTGACATCGAGGAGGCCGTCTCGGTCTCGGCCGCCGAGCTGGCCGCGAACTGGCCGTCAGAGGACCTGTGGCTCGCGGTCAACCCGGGCACCGAGGATGGGCTGACCCTCCCGCCGGACGCCGTCCGGTCCCTGCCCGTCTACACCGACGGCACCGCCTGAGGCAGCCGCCACACCCGCCTCGTCGGACCATCGTCCGGCCCTCCGTTGCGACAACGGCGGTCCGGATGATGGGACGGCGGTTCCATCGGGTGGGCGGAGGATGGCACCCTCGACGGTGATGACACCCAGCCGCTGCATTACGACCTGAGCGCGCCAGCCGGACGCGGACCACCTCGACCGGCCGACGCGCAGAGCTCCCGCGACCGCGGGGGCTCTTTTTCGTTTCCCGGAGACGCCCATGACCGGCAGTGCGGCCGACGAGCTCGCCGACGCGTTCCACGTCTACGACACGACTCTGCGTGACGGCGCGCAGCAGGAGGGCCTGGCGTTCTCGGTCGCCGACAAGCTCGCCGTCGCCGCGCACCTCGACGAGCTGGGCGTCGGTTTCGTCGAGGGCGGCTGGCCCGGAGCCAACCCCAAGGACACGGAGTTCTTCCGGCGGGCTCGGACCGAGCTCGACCTGAGGCATGCGCAGCTCGCCGCGTTCGGCGCGACCCGCCGCCCCGGCGCGAAGGCCGCCGACGACCCCCTGGTGGCCGCCCTGCGCGACTCCGGCGCCCCCGTCGTGACGCTCGTGGCCAAGAGCCACGACCGGCACGTCGAGCTCGCGCTCCGGACGACACTGGCCGAGAACCTCGCGATGGTGCGCGACACGGTCGAGCACCTGCGGTCGGAGGGCCGGCGGGTGTTCCTCGACGCCGAGCACTTCTTCGACGGGTACGCCGACAACCCGGCGTACGCGCTGGAAGTGGTGCGCACCGCCGTTGCCGCGGGCGCGGACGTCGTCGTGCTCTGCGACACCAACGGCGGACGGCTGCCCGACGAGGTGGCTGACGTCGTCCACGCCGTGCGCGAGGCTAGCTCGGCGCGACTTGGCATCCACTGCCACAACGACGCGGGGTGCGCTGTGGCCAACTCGCTGGCCGCGGTCGACGCGGGTGCGACGCACGTGCAGGGCACGCTCAACGGGTACGGCGAGCGCACCGGCAACGCCGACATCGTCAGCGTCGTGGCGAACCTCGTGCTCAAGCGGGACCGCCAGGTGCTGCCGGCGGCATCGCTGCGCGAGGCGACACGAATCGCGCACGCGGTGTCCGAGCTGGCCAACGTGCCGCCGTACTCCCGGCAGCCGTACGTCGGGGCGTCGGCGTTCGCCCACAAGGCGGGTCTGCACGCGAGCGCCGTACGGGTCGACCCGATGCTCTACCAGCACACGGAGCCTGCCGCGGTCGGCAACGACATGCGGATGCTGGTCTCGGACCTCGCCGGTCGCGCATCCATCGAGCTCAAGGGTCGCGAGCTGGGCTACGACCTGGCCGGCGACACCGACCTGCTGACCCGCATCACCGAGAAGGTCAAGGACCTGGAGGGCCGCGGCTACACGTTCGAGGCGGCGGACGCGTCGTTCGAGCTGTTGCTCCGCGCCGAGGCCGACGGCGGACCGCCGGACCTCTTCGAGGTCGAGTCATGGCGGGTCATCGTCGACGCGCAGGGCGACGCGCATCAGAACGGGTCGGCGGCCGCGGAGGCGACGGTGAAGCTGCGAGCGGGCGGCGAGCGCATCGTGGCGGTGGGCGAGGGGAACGGCCCGGTCAACGCCCTCGACCACGCGCTGCGCACCGCGCTTGCCCAGGCATATCCGGAGCTCGCCAAGCTGGAGCTCATCGACTACCGGGTGCGCATCGTCGACCAGGCGCACGGCACCGACGCGGTCACTCGCGTCCTGGTCGAGACCAGCGACGGCCAGACGTCATGGGAGACGGTCGGCGTGCACGCCAACGTCATCGAGGCGTCCTGGGAGGCCCTGCTCGATGCCGTGACCTACGGACTGCTGCGCCACCGGGAGTAGATAGCCTCGGCGGGTGCGGATCGCGAGGTTCACGGCAGGCGAGGGTGCGTCCTTCGGGGTGGTCGACGGCGATCCCGCGGCAGGCGACCTGACGGTGCGGGCCATCGACGGGCACCCGTTCGCGCCGTTCCAGGTCGTCGGCGAGCCGGTGTCTGTCGCCGACGTACGGCTGCTGGCGCCGGTCCTGCCGAGCAAGGTCGTCGCCGTCGGCCGCAACTACGCCGAGCACGCCCAGGAGATGGGTGTCCAGGTGACCCTGGATGAGCCCCCGGTGGTGTTCCTCAAGCCGTCCACGTCCGTGGTCGGGCCGGGCGACCAGGTGCAATACCCGGTCGGCGTCACCGAGGAGGTGCACTACGAGGGCGAGCTCGCCGTGGTCATCTCCAGGCTGTGCCGCGAGGTGCCGGCCGAGCGCGTTGCCGACGTCGTGCTCGGGTTCACCTGCGCCAACGACGTCACCGCCCGCGATCTCCAGAAGACCGAGCAGCAGTGGGGCCGCGCCAAGGGCTTCGACACCTTCTGCCCCCTGGGACCGTGGGTGGCGACCGGTCTCGACCCCTCCGACCTCGCGGTCACGACAACCGTCAACGGCGAGCTGAAGCAGGCCGGTCGGACGTCGCAGATGCTGCGCGGGGTCGACCAGCTCGTCGCGCACGTCAGCCAGGCCATGACCCTGCTGCCCGGCGACGTGATCCTGACCGGCACCCCGGCGGGCGTCGGCCCGCTCGCGGTCGGCGACGAGGTCAGCGTCACGATCGAAGGCATCGGCACCCTGACCAACACGGTGGTAGCCCGTGGCTGACCAGACGACCGGGGCGGTCCGCGTGCGGGTCGCGCCGTCGCCGACCGGCGACCCACACGTCGGTACGGCGTACATGTCGCTGTTCAACCTTGCCTTCGCCCGCCAGCGCGGCGGGGAGTTCGTGCTGCGCATCGAGGACACTGACCGGGCGCGCTACGTCGCCGAAAGCGAGCAGCAGATCTTCGACACGCTGCGCTGGCTGGGACTCGACTGGGACGAGGGCCCGGACAAGGGCGGCCCGTACGCGCCGTACCGCCAGTCGGAGCGGTCCGACACCTACCGGGTCCACGTCGACCGGCTGCTGGCCGACGGGCGCGCCTACCACTGCTGGTGCTCGACCGAGCGGCTCGCGCAGATGCGAGAAGAGCAGCAGAAGGCCAAGCTGCCCACCGGGTATGACCGGCTCTGCCACGGCAGGACCCGCGACGAGCGGGCCGCGTTTCCCGGGTTCAGCGACCGGCCGGTCGTGCGGATGCTGATCCCCGACGACGTGCCGCTCGCGTTCGACGACGTGATCAGGGGCGAGGTCAGGGCCCCGCGACCCGACGACCAGGTCATCGTCAAGGCGGACGGCTTCCCGACGTACCACCTGGCCAACGTCGTCGACGACCACGAGATGGCCATCACCCACGTGGTGCGGGGTGAGGAGTGGATCTCCTCGACGCCCAAGCACGTGCTTCTCTACGACTGGCTCGGCTGGGACCGGCCGGCGTTCGCGCACATGCCGCTGCTGCGCAACGCCGACAAGTCGAAGATCTCCAAGCGCAAGAACCCGGCCGCACGGCTGATGTGGTTCCAGGAGCAGGGGTACCTGCCGGAGGCGCTGGTGAACTTCCTCGCGCTGATGGGCTACTCGCAGCCCGACGGCGAAGAAGTGTTCACCTTCGACGACATGGTGGCGACATTCGACTGGGGCAGGGTGAACACCGTCGGCCCGGTGTTCGACCTGGACAAACTCGCCTGGCTCAACGGCCACTACATCCGCGAGCTCCCGGTGGACGCCCTCGCCGACCGCATCACCGCCCACCTCGTGCGGCGCGGAGTCCTGACCACGAGCCCGACAGCCGAGCAGCGGGCACTCGTGCGGGCGGCCACGCCTCTGGTCAACGAGCGCATGCAGGTGCTCTCCGAGGCGGAGGGGATGCTCTCCTTCCTGCTGGTGGACGACGACGAGTTCGAGCTCGACCCGGAGGACGCCGGCAAGGTACTGACACCTGACGCCGCCCCGGTCGTGCAAGCCTCGGTCGCCGCCCTGGACACGCTGCCGGAGTGGGACACCGCCTCCATCGAGCAGGCGCTGCGCGCGGCGCTGGTCGACGGACTCGGGCTCAAGCCCAAGCACGCCTTCGGACCGGTACGCGTGGCCGTGACGGGCCGCCGGGTGTCCCCGCCGCTGTTCGAGTCGTTGGAGCTGCTCGGCAGGGACCGCTCGCTGCGCCGGCTCCGCGCCGGGCAGGCGGCCGCCGGTGGCTGAGCCGGGCTTGGCGCCGGGGACCGCGGGGGAGCGCTATCCCCAGCTGCTGCGGACCGGTCGGGTGCGGTGGTGGCAGCCGCTGCTGGGACTGCTGCTCGCGGGTGTGACGCTGGTTTCCGGTGCGGTCGCGGTGATCCTCGGCGCGGTCGCGCTGCACACGCTGACGGGATCCGCCGACGACCCCTTCTCCGACGAGGCCCTGCAGCCGGACAGTCCGCTTGGCCTGTTCGCCAACAACCTGGTCATCGCCGTCATGGTCCCTGCGTCCGTGCTCGCGGTCCTGGCCGTGCACCGCCAGCGCGTGGGCCTGCTGGCGTCGGTCGTGGGACGCGTCAGATGGGGGCTGCTGGCCCGGCTCCTTGTCCTGGCCCTCGTCCTGGTCGCCGTCTTCTTCGGCGGGAGCTTCTGGTTGCCGTCCTCGTCCACGACCGAGGTGGCGGTTCCGGGGGCGGGCACGCTGGCCGCGCTGCTCGCCGTTATCGCCCTCACGACGCCCCTGCAGGCGGCGGCGGAGGAGGTGGGCTTCCGCGGCTACTTGAGCCAGGCGGTGGCGGCGTGGTTCGCGCGCCGGGTGGTCGGCACGCTCGCAGCCGGCGTCGTCAGCGCGGTGCTGTTCGCCCTCGCCCACGGCGCGCAGGACCCTTGGCTGTTCGGTGACCGGCTCGCGTTCGGCGTTGTCGCGTCATGGCTCGCCTGGCGCACCGGCGGGCTCGAGGCCCCGATGGCCCTGCACGTAGCGAACAACGTGGTCAGCCTGTCGTTCTCCGCCGTGACCGGCTCGCTCGAGGACTCGCTCACCGCCTCGACGTTGGAGTGGCAGTTCGCGGCGAGCGACGTGGCGATGATGCTTTCCTTCGCGGTGCTGGTGGACCGGCTCGCAAGACGCTGGCGGGTGGACGTACGGTCGCCGCGCGCTGCTTTGACGGCGTCAGCCGCGGACGTTCCGGCCGTACGCGGCGCTTTGGCCGGCTCCGGTGAGGTCGGCTATCCTGGTCCGCGCCCGTCCACCCCGCCGCCAGCGGGAGGCGACAACCCTTGGGGTATGGGGTAATTGGCAGCCCGGCTGATTCTGGTTCAGCTAGTCTAGGTTCGAGTCCTGGTACCCCAGCGCTGTGCTCGTTCGCGTGCTCCAACGGGCGCTCAGGACGATTGGAACCGCTGCGGTGCCCTCCGCTAGAGTTCCTCCTCGCGACGCGCCGATGTCGCACCATCACGGCCCCGTTGTGTAGCGGCCTAGCACGCCGCCCTCTCAAGGCGGTAGCGCGGGTTCGAATCCCGTCGGGGCTACCAGTCAAAGGCCCAGGTCAGCGACCTGGGCCTTTGACATCAAGAATGGCACGAGATCGCCTCGGCCGTCACGGCGCGGGGCCCGTGGTCGCTCCTGGTGCCTAGGTGCTCGAGAGCGGTCGACCGGGACAAGCCGGCCGCCGATGATCATCCCGTGCGCGGCTCGGAGCCGCATGAGTGTCTGACTCGCGACGTCGTCGGCCGGCTCTACCGCTGCCACGTCGGCGGAACGACTGGATCCGCGCTCTGTTGTCAGGCCGAGAAGGTCGCTGAGGTAGGCGGTCGGGATCTTGATCTGTCGGCCGACTCGAAGGACCGGAGTGGGCCAGCGGTCGGTGCGCGCCAGCTCGTAGGCGACGGTGCGCCCGATGCCGAGGGGTCGAGTCAAGAATCCTTCGGCTCATCCGAACTTCACTCCGGACGGACGTGCTTGCCAGCGACACGGATGCGCTTGCCCCATGGTGTGGGTTGACTGGGCGGTCCCGTTATGCGTGCCGTACCTGGTAGCGCAGATGCAGCACGCCGGGCGCTTCCAGGGTCCGGACCAGGTCGAGCTCGATGTGCTCGGCGGGTAGGCCATCGAACAGGGGCCGGCCCTGGCCGAGGAGGACTGGCCGGAGCTGGATCTCGATCACGTCGAGCACGCCGGCCTTCAGGCACTGCTGGGCGGTGTAGGCGCCGTGGAGCAGCACGTCACGATCCCCGGCTGCTTCCTTGGCTTGCTTCACGCAGGCCTCGATGCCGTCGGTGACGTAGTGGACCCGCTCGTGGGGGTTCTCTGCGGGTGGCTGGTGCGTTGGGACGAAGATCGGCACTCCGTCGTGGTGGTCACCGGCCCAGTAGCCGGCGAAGTCTCCGGTCCGCTTCCCGGTGAGTACGGCGCCGGTCGACATCGCCTCGTCGAACACGATCTGGCTGTTGGGGTTCATCGGCCGGTAGCCCTCGACCTGGTCGGCTGCCTCGTCGCCCTCACGGCTGACGCCGGAGAGCCAGTCCATGAGGCGCATCCCATCAATGCCTGCCGGGTTCTGGGCGTCGTCCTGCGGGCCGGTGATGAATCCATCCAGGGACATCGCCATGTACAAGATCAGTCGGGACATTCCACTTCCTTCCAATAGGACTACAGGGACTGCGGAAACGAGAAGGACGCATCGGGGTCGTAGGCCTTCTTGACCGTCAGAAGTCGGTGGTAGTTCTCGCCGTGACAGGCGGTGGCCCAGTTCTCCAGGTCGGGATCGGGAAAGTTCGGGTAGACCCGCCCAGACCCGTCGGCTCGTGCGATCGTCCAAGACTTGTCGACCCAGAGCCAACCCCCCTCGCCGACGTGTTCGAGCCGGATGCTCTCCCCGCTGTGGGCGAAGGCGGTGGCGCCGGCCGGGACCCGGTCGTAGGCGCCACCCATGGCCGTGAACGAGAGCCGCCGGCGACCCGGAGCGGCGTCATCGACGAGCGCTGCGCATGGCCGGTTACGCGGGCTCGTCCTGGAAAGCGCGGACCTCGATGCGGCTCTGGAGCGCCTTGGAGCCCTTTTTGGCGCACGTCAACGCGGCGTCGAGGTCGGGAACATCGATGACCCAGAAGCCGCCGAGGTACTCCTTGGACTCGGCGAACGGACCGTCGGTCATGACCGGCGCGTCGCCGGTGTTATCGACCGTGGTGGCCGTCGCCGGCGGGTGCAGCCCACCGGCGAAAACCCAGGCGCCGTCGGCCTTGAGGCCGTTGTTGAACCCGTCGACCGCTGCCATGACCGCCTCGAGGTCGACAGGATCCATCGACTCCATCGTCGGCGACTCCTCAGTGTCGTGCGGTAGGGAGAGCAGGTATTGCGTCATGTCGTTCCTCCTGGTTGCGGGGTTCCGGTCGGTGGGTCGAACAGCATCAGGCGTCCTTGGCTCCGCGTGCCTAAACCCAGTGGGTGTCGTGCCTCTGCATGAACGCGGCCCGTTGTTCCTCGGTCATCTGCTCGCCGCGTGCCAAGGTCTCGAAGTAGTCCTCGCGCGGGCCGCCGGGGGCGAACATCAGCAGCATCGAGGCCCCGTCGGCGCCTCGAAAGGCGTGGATCCCGCCCTCGGGTACGTAGAGGAAGTCGCCGGATCGGGCGGTGACCCACTCGCGGCCGTCGTACAGCCGGACCTCGCCGGAGAGCACGTAGAACTGCTCCGAGATCGAGCGGTGGAAGTGCGGGTCCGGGCCCGATTCGGTCTCCCCAAACGTCCACCGGTACAGGCCGAAGCGTTCCGCGGTCTGGTCGCCGGTCGCGAGATATTCGCAGGTGCCGCCATTGCGGTAGGTGATCTCCGGCGGTTCGTCGGTACGCCGCAGCCAGGCACTGGCCGTCTGGCCGTCGTCGCCCAGGTAGCTGTCCGGCGGGTATGGGCGGGGCAGGGACACCGCTCAGCCCTCTGCGGAGCGGGCGGCCACGCCGTCCGGGCGCAGCACCGTCGAGGCGTCCCGGTGGCTGCCGCCGGACCCGACGTGGCGCTCGTTGATCTGCGGGCCGTGCTTGATCACGTGAATCAGCGCCATCCCGTGGCCGCGTCCTAGCCCGAGATCTGCGGCGAGCCGGGCGAGGATCTCCCCGGTCTTGGTGTCGGCGGCGTATCCGCGCTCTCGCGCACGGTCGACCATCTGCTGCGGGGTGAGTCCGGCCTCCTCTTCGGCCTTGTCGATGGCCTGAAACGACATGATGGATCCTTCCGGTCATAGGCTTCCGCGACTAAGACTCCCGGAAGCCAGCAAAGTCATCGCCAGCGGCTCGCGCAGCAGCCGCGGCCGCGCTTCCAGCGTGAGACACTCTGCCTTCCCACTGCTCGACGCGTTGGAGGACGCCCCGTCTCGTTTCGGTTTAGGAACGAGTACGAGCTACGTACGAGAGCACCGGGCGATCTGTCGACCACCGAGCCTGTCCCCGCTACAGGATCCCTCAGCGAGGCGTCGGGGCGCAGGGTGGAGCCAGTCACGCAGACCGCCTACAGCCCGATCATCTCCGCGGCGACCTCACCGACGGCCGCAACGGGGATAGCCGTCGCGGCCTGCTCGAGCACGAGCAGCCGAGCGCCCGGGATCTCGCGCGCGAGCGCTTCGCCGTTGCCGATGGGGAAGAACGGGTCGCGGCGACCGTGCACCACGAGCGCCGGGGTCGCGAGCTCCGACAGGCGCTCGCGCCAGCGCGGTTTGCAGTCAAGGCGGGCGAACACCATACCCAGCTGATTGGCCATCTGCAGCGCGGGCTGTGTGCCCGGGGTGCGGTCCCACCTGCGCCCGGCGGTCGCACGCGCAACGGTGGGGTCGTCACCGAGGATCTCCGCGCCTGCGGCGGCAAACTCCGCCACCGCGGCGCGGTCGGACCAGTCGGGCATCGGGCGCGAGAACAGCCGGTCCATCGCCGCCGCGTCATGGTCAGGCAGGTCGTCGTCGACGCGGCCCGGAGCGACGGGTCGCGTTCCGACCAAGGTGAGCGCCGAGAACGCCTCGGGGTGGTCGAGCGCAGCGACCTGGGCGACCATCCCGCCGACGCCGATGCCCGCCAGATGCGCCGGCCGGTCGTCGAGTTTACGGGCGAGCGCTGCGGCGTCATCTGCGAGTTCGCGCAGGGTGTAGGCCGGAGCCTCGGGGTCGACAGTGGTCGACGCACCGGAATCGCGTAGGTCGTACCGCACGACGTGGCGCCCCCTGCGCGCTAGCGCCTCGCAGAGCGCGTCGGGCCAGGAGAGCATGGTCGTGCCGCCCGCGAGCAGTACCAGCGGCGCCGCGGCCTCGCCGAAGCGTTCGACCCCGAGTGCGACGCCGTTCGCCTCGACCGTCGTCATCACCCCTGCGCCGTCGCGACGACGCCGCCGGACGTGCAGAGTGATCGGCCTCTTGGATACATCGTGAACCTCCGGGGAAGCGTCGTGGACGGATGGCGTGGCGCAGCCGCACAAGCCATGCTTGCCGCCACTCGTACGCGGCGCGTCGAACTACGCGACTGGGGCCTAGCTCTCAGAGTTGGACAACTGGCGGGGCGAAAACTCATCGGGAGCCGGTCAGTCACGAACCTCGACCGGACGATGTCGAAGCCGTCGTGAGTGTCGACGCGCTCCACAACCCGTGGCCGCAGCGAGGGCGACCGCTTCGGCGATGCGGCGCTCGCTCGCGGCGCGCTCGGTCACTGCGTCGCGGATGGCATGCAGCGGTGCAGCGTCGCGAACGTCGGTCGGGTCGTGATCAGCGAACTGACGCTCCAGCTCCTCGGCGTGCTCGAGGATCTCCTGCAGACTGCGCGGCATCGTCATCACCTCAAGTTGACCGACCGTCGACTTCGCGCTCGAAACCGCCCATGGGTGATGCCGCTCCTGAGCGGCCGATCTGCGGCAGATCCGGTAGTCCGCAGGGGGCCGGCGGAAGCCGCTGGTGCGGCAGACCGAGGAACTGCATCGAGGACAGTGCGCAGC
>JBOGDX010000037.1:0-11926 GCA_050743225.1 Actinomycetes bacterium
CACCGACACCGGGCACCCGGCTGCCGCCGCGACCTCAACGACCCGGCCCACCAGCCGCAGCACCCGCGGGTCGGCAGCGGACTCGGGCCGCAGTCGCTGGTCGGTCCGCCCAAGACCCATCGTCTCGGCGGTTAGGTCGTTGGTCCCGATGGACACGAAGTCCGCGGCGGCGACGAGGTCGGCGATGCCCTCGACCGCAGCCGGCACCTCCACCATCGCGCCGAGCGGCGGGACGGGGCTGCCCACCTGCGCGGCAGCCGCGGCGAGCCGATCCCGGACGTAGGCCAGCTGTCCCGGCCGGGTGACCATCGGCAGCAGCAGGCTCAGGCGGCAACCGCGGCCCGCGACGAGGGCGGCGCGCAGCTGCGCGTCCAGGGCAGCCGGGTTGCCCAGCAACGGCGGCTCGGCGTCCGCGGCGACGCCGGTGAGGAAGGACGGCAGCTTGTCGTTGCTGAAGTCCAGCAGGCGCACGATCACCGGCCGGCCGGTGAACACCTCCAAGACAGGGCCCAGTCGAGCCTCGTGGTCGGCCTTCGTGGGCCAGTCACCTGCGTCGAGGAACGGCAATTCGGTGCGCAGGAGCCCGACGCCGACCGCACCCGCGTCGAGGGCGCGACGCGCCTCCAGGCTCGAGGCCACGTTGGCAAGCAACGTCACGTCGACGCCGTCGGTCGTCCGGGACGGCCTGGGCAGGCGCCCTGCTCCCTCGTGGGCGACCGCCGTGGCCACGGCCGGACGTACCAGGTCCGCGGTGGCCCGGTCTGGCGACACGACAACCCGACCGGCCGCGCCGTCGACCAGCACCTGCACGCCGTCCGGGACGTCAATGGCGTCTGCCGGGACCAGGGCGACGAGGGGGACGCCGAGCGAGCGGGCCACGATCGATGCGTGCGCGTTGGCGCCGCCGCGTACCGACACGGCGCCGTCGAGCCGGTCCGCGTGCTCGAGCAGGTCCGGTGCCGTGACCTCGTCGGCCAGCAGAACGAGGCGGCCGTCTGGCGGCCGGGGCGGAACGCGGCCCGCGAGGTGGTCGGCGACCATGCGCCCGACCTGGCGGATGTCGGCCCCGCGCTCCCTGAGGTTCGCGGAGGCCAGCCCCTCCATGACAGCGGCATGCTGCTCGGCGACGGCCTGGACCGCAGCGGTGGCGGACCGGTCACCGGCCGCCAGTGCCGCCACCACCTCGTCGGCGAACGTGGGGTCCCGCGCGATGAGCGCCTCGGCGTCGACGATGTCGGCGGAGGTCGTGGCGCCGTCGCGCCGGTAGGAGGCAGCCAGCCGAGTCAACCGGTCGGCCACCGCCTCGAACGCGGCGACCACCTGGGTCGCCGACGCGACGACCGGCGCGGCGACGTCAGCGGTCCGGCGAGGGCGCCACGCGGGTGCCAGGGCGACGCCCGGCGCGCAGCCCAGCGCGACGAACTCGCGGGTCATGATGCCGGCCCGGCCAGGACGGCGGCGAGGGCCCCGAGGACGAGCGAAGTGGACGTGGCTCCGGGATCCTGGTGGCCCACGCTGCGTGGACCCAGGTAGCTCGCCCTGCCCTTCAGCGCCTGCATGGGGATGGTGGCCTCGGCGCCCTGCGCGGCCGCGGCCGCGGCCGCCTGGGCCGCACCAACGATGGACGCGCCGACGGTCAGCGCCTGCTGGTATGCGCGGACCGCCGGCGCGAGCGCATCGACCATCGTCTTGTCGCCCTCGGCCGCGGCACCGAGGTTCTGCACGCCGTCGAGGGCGGCCTGCAGCGCCGCCCCGAGACCCTCGGGGGTCACCTCGGGCTCAGCCCCGAGGGACTTGCCGGCGCGACGGAACGCCGTGCCGTAGAGCGGTCCCGAGGCCCCGCCGACCTTCGACACCAGCGTGGTGCCGACCACGGTCAGCAGCTCGCCGGGCGTCTCGGGTTGGCGGTCCGCCAGAGTGGCGGTCACGGCCACGAAGCCCCGCACCAGGTTGATCCCGTGGTCGGCGTCGCCGATCGCGGAGTCGAGGTGCGTGAGATGGTCCTTGTGTTGCTGGACATCTGACGTGATCTGCTCGATCCAGGCGCGGACGGTCGTGACGTCCACCAGCAGCACCCCTTTCATGGCCAACCCCTCAGCGGCCCCACCGCAGCGCCGGGGTCTCCACAGGAGCGTCCCAGAGCGCGGTCAGGTCCGGGGTGAGTCGCAGCACCGTGACCGAGGCGCCGGCCATGTCCAGGCTCGTGATGTAGTTGCCGACGAGCGAGCGGGCGATGGTGGCGCCCTTGCCCTCGACGTAACGGCGTACCGAGTCGAAGGCGATGTACAGCTCGATGAGCGGCGTGCCGCCCATGCCGTTGACCATCACCGCGAGCTCCCCTTCGAGTGGCAGGTCGTCGTGGATCGCGGTCAGCGCGACGTCGACGATCTCCGCAACGGGACGCAGCGGCCCCCGCTCCCGGCCGGGCTCGCCGTGGATGCCCACTCCGAGCTCGATCTCGTTGTCCGGCAGGTCGAACCCCGGCCGCCCAGCCGCCGGTGGCGTGCAGGCGGTCAGCGCCACACCGAATGACCGGGAACGCTCGTTGACCTCGCGGGCCACGTCGGCGACGGCCTTGAGCTCCTTGCGCCGCTCCGCCAGCGCTCCGGCGAGCTTCTCCACGAACACCGTCGCCCCGGTCCCCCGCCGACCGGCGGTGTACAGGCTGTCCTGCACAGCGACGTCGTCGTTCACGACCACCGACGCCACCTCGATGCCCTCGTCAGCAGCCAGCTCCGCGGCCATCTGGAAGTTGAGGACGTCGCCGGTGTAGTTCTTCACGATGTGCAGCACGCCGGCACCGCCGTCGACCTGCTTCGTGGCGGCCAGCATCTGGTCCGGCACCGGGGAGGTGAACACCTCGCCGGGGCATGCGGCGTCGAGCATGCCGAAGCCGACGAATCCGCCGTGCAGCGGCTCGTGCCCGGAGCCCCCGCCGGAGACCAGGCCCACCTTGCCGGCGGTCGGCCCACCGGCGCGGAGGATGACCTTGTTCCCGACGTCGACGGCGAGGGACGGATGCGCTGCCGCCATCCCCCGAAGGGCTTCAGTGACGACGTCCTCGGGTGCGTTGATGAGCTTTTTCATGCCGAGACCTCCTGGCTCGCACGTGCCTGCTGCTGGGCAGGGACCGCAGCCGTGCGGGTGTGGGCAACGGTCAGGTAGGCGAAGGCACCGGCCAGGGCGCCCGCGAATTCTCCGATGAGGTAGGCCGGGAGCTGCGACCACTGCACGGTCGCGTCGAACCCCTCGCCGACCAGCATGGGCCCGACATAGCGGGCAGGGTTGAGCGAGGCGCCGGTCGCCGGGCCGACCACGATGATGATGGCGAACACGATCGAGCCGATGGCCAGACCGGCCCAGCCGGGCGTGGCCCGACCGTCGATCACGCCGAAGATGACGAAGGCCAGCAGCGCGGTGCCGATCAGCTCGGCGAAGGTGGCGCGGGCCCAGGGTGTGGTGTCTCCGTACGTCGTCATCCCCAGTCCGAGGTCGGCGGCCGTCTGGCCCAGCGTGCCGACGATCGCCAGGGCCCCTGCGGTCGCACCGACGATCTGCGCCACGACGTAGCCGGGAACCTCCCGCCAGGGGAACTTGCCGGTTGCCGCGAGTGCGACAGTCACGGCGGGATTGATGTGGCAGCCCGAGATGTGCCCGAGCGCGTAGACCATGCCCACGATCACGAGCATGAAAGCGAAGGAGATCATCCCGAGGTCAGCCATCGAGAACGGGACTTCCCCGGCATTTCCGAGGATCAGCGTCGCGGGGACCGACCCGGCGCCGATGAAGACTAGGAAGCCGGTGCCGAGTGCCTCGGCGAGCCAGCGCTGGGGTTGTGAGTTGGACTCCATGCGGGTGTCCTGCCGCGGCGCCCGGTCGAGCCGGGACGGGTGGACGCCACCTCCTCGAGATCGCGAGGCCGCCGGACCTCCCGTCGGCCTGACCTGTTCGACAATGTCGAACGATGTTTCGGAGAAACTAGGCCGATGTTGCCGGCATGTCAACGCCTCGCTTCGAGAAAATACGACCGAGTCCCTTCGGATCTAGGGAGTCAGCCGTCACTCTTCATCGGATGGTTCCGGGGCCCCGGAGCGCCCGGCGGCCCGCGAACAGCCGCTCCCGCCGGGCGGACAGCGGACGCCACAGCGCCTGCTGGAGCGCCAGCGTGGCCCAGCCGGCGAGTGCCATGCCCGACACGTTGACCAGTAGCTGAAGGGCACTGCCCCTGACTTCCTCCCACGCTCCGAACGCGAGCCCGAGCGCGACGTTGCCGGCGGCCGGAACCGTCGTGACCGAGATGAACACACCCGAGAGCCCACCGACCTTCGCCGACGTCAGGGAGAGGACACCCGCGGCCGCGGCGATCACGGCGACGATGAACGACCACTTGTCGGGTGAGTAGATGAAGGCGGTGTCCGGCCGCTCTCCGATCACGTCGTCTATGACGATCCAGCCGAGCGCCCGTGCCGCGAGCGAGGCGAGGGTGGTCAGGACGATGCCGACGGCGAAGCCCACGACCAGGGTCCGGGTAGCGATCCCGAGCAACGTCGCGCGGCGTCGGACCAGGGCCAGGCCGAGCGCCGCGATCGGCACGAACTCCGGTCCGAGGACCATCGCTCCGATCACGAGCACCTGCGAGTCGAGCACAATCGCGATCGATGCGATGAGCGTCGCCAGCGTCATGAAGCTCAGGTACGTCCAGTTGAGCTCGGACTCCTCGTAGGCCCGCTGCGTCACGTCCGACCAGACGACCGAGTCCGCGCTGCTCCCGGGCGTACGTCGCTCCGCGTCGAACCCGGCCCGGGACACCCAGGTGCGCACGGGTTCGAGGTGGAACGTGCCGTCGTGGTGCACGCCGATCTCGCGCAGTCGGTCGACGACCTCGTTCGCCCCTTCGCGCGCGATGTCGGCGAGGACCACGTCACCGGGCGGGCGCAGCGACGCGCCGCGCAGGACGGCAAGGCTGCTCACGGCGGCGTCGCTTTCGAGGAGCCCGACGACGCGCTCGGACAGCTCAGCGGTAGCGGCGACGCGCAGGTGCAGCACGCGCACATCCTGCCGTAGTGCACGCCGCGGACCGTCACCTGTGCTGCTGTCCACAACGCACCCGGCCTTGGGCCGGCGTCCACAACCGTGGGATGCCTGCTCCACCCGGCCGAGGCATCTGATGGGCTGAACGTCTCAGGGCTTTGGCATGCAGTGAATCCGAAGGGCACACTCGTGAGCATGGTGCCGACGGTCGCGCTCATCACCGTGGTGGTGGGTGCCTTTGCCGTCATGGCCGGCGCGTTCTACGCCCTGGTCCATCAGATCGGCTCTCGGCTCGGGGACCTCGGTAGCCGGATCGAGCTGGTCCACGTCGACCTCGGGGCCAGGATCACCCAGGTCCACGACGACCTCAACGTCCGGATCACCCAGGTCTACGACGACCTCAGCGCCCGGATCACCCAGGTCCACGACGACCTCTCGGCGCGGATGAGCCTGTTCGACCGGCGGATGGACCGGCTCGAGGGACGGATGGACCGGCTCGAGGGGCGGATGGACCGGCTGGTCGAGGAGATGTCCGGCTTGCGCGCCGCGGTCGCCGGAATCGACGCACGGCTCGCGACCGTCGAGCGAGGCTGACCGAGCCCCGGCTCAACGAGCGGCGACGACCAGCTCCGCGATCTGGACCGCGTTCAATGCCGCGCCCTTGCGCAGGTTGTCGCCGCTGACGAAGAGCGCCAGCCCTCGCCCGTCCGGGACGCCGGGGTCCCGCCGGATCCGGCCGACCAGGCTGGGGTCGGTGCCCGCGGCCTGTAGAGGCGTGGGTACGTCGGCAAGGCGCACCCCCGGCGCCGCGGAGAGCAGCTCGGTCGCCCGCCGCACCGACAGCGGCCGCCGGAACTCGACGTTGAGCGAGAGGGAGTGCCCGGTGTAGACCGGCACGCGCACGCAGGTGCCCGACACGAGCAGGTCCGGGATGCCGAGGATCTTGCGGCTCTCGTTTCGCAGCTTCTGCTCTTCGTCGGTCTCCATTGACCCGTCGTCCACGACGGAGCCCGCCATCGGCAGCACGTTGAAGGCGATCGGTGCGACGTACTTCTCGGGCTCGGGAAACGCGACCGCGGCACCGTCGTGCACCAGCTCGGTGGCCCGGTCGACCACCTGGCGCACCTGCTTGTCGAGCTCGTCGACGCCGGCCAGCCCGCTGCCGGACACCGCCTGGTAGGTGCTCGCAACGACGCGGACGAGCCCGGCCTCGTCGTGCAGCGGCTTGAGCGCCGGCATGGCAGCCATCGTCGTGCAGTTGGGGTTGGCGATGATGCCCTTGCGCGCCTCGCGCACGGCCCGGGGGTTGACCTCACTGACGACCAGCGGAACGTCGGGGTCCATCCGCCACGCCGAGGAGTTGTCGACAACGGTCGCCCCCGCCTCGGCGAAGCGCGGCGCCAGCGCCCTCGAGGTCGCGGACCCGGCGGAGAACAGCGCGATGTCCAGGCCCGCTGGGTCGGCGAGCTCAGCGTCCTCGACCGTGATGTCGTTCCCACGCCACGACAACACCGTGCCGGCCGACCGTGACGACGCGAAGAACCGAAGCTCACCGATCGGCAGGCCGCGTTCCTCCAGCAGCCGACACATGACCGCACCGACCTGGCCGGTCGCCCCGACGACACCGACCGTGAGGCCGTTCGCGCCGTGACTCATCGGCCGGTCCCGCCGTACACGACCGCCTCTGCCTTTTCGGCGTCCAGCTCGAACGCGCTGTGCACCGCGGTCACCGCCGCGTCGACGTCCTCTCCCCGCACCACAACCGAGATCCGGATCTCCGAGGTCGAGATCATCTCGATGTTCACGCCCGCGTCGGCGAGCGCGCCGAAGAAGGTGGCGGAGACACCGGGGTGCGAGCGCATGCCGGCGCCGACCAGCGACACCTTGCCGACCTGGTCGTCGTAGAGCAGGTCCTCGAAGCCGACCTCGTCACGGACCCGGGCCAGCGCCGCCATCCCGCTCTGACCGTCGGATTTCGGGAGCGTGAACGAGATGTCGGTGCGTCCCGTGGCCGCGGCAGAGATGTTCTGCACGATCATGTCGATGTTGATCTCGGCCGCGGAGATCGCACGGAAGATGGCGGCCGCCTCGCCCGGTTTGTCGGGGACGCCCACGACGGTGATCTTCGCCTCGCTCCTGTCGTGCGCGACGCCGGAGATGATGGCCTGCTCCATGTCGTCCACTCCCTCTGGCTCATCGGTCACCCAGGTGCCCTCACGCGTGGAGAACGACGATCGCACGTGGACGGGGATGTCGTAGCGCCGCGCGTACTCGACGCAGCGAAGGTGCAGCACCTTCGCGCCGCACGCGGCCATCTCCAGCATCTCCTCGTAGCTGATGCGCCGCAGGCGGCGGGCTGTCGGCACGATGCGCGGGTCGGCCGAGAACACACCGTCGACGTCGGTGTAGATCTCGCACACCTCGGCGCCCAGGGCCGCGGCCAGTGCCACGGCAGTCGTGTCGGTGCCGCCCCGGCCCAGCGTCGTGATGTCCTTCGTGTCCTGCGACACGCCCTGAAAGCCGGCGACGATGACGATCGCACCCTCGTCCAGCGCAGAGCGGATCCGGCCCGGCGTGATGTCGATGATGCGGGCCCGGCCGTGCGCCGAGTCGGTGATGACCCCCGCCTGGCTGCCGGTGAATGATCGCGCCTGGTGGCCGAGGTTGGCGATCGCCATCGCCAGCAACGCCATGGAGATGCGCTCGCCGGCAGTGAGCAGCATGTCGAGCTCCCGACCAGGCGGGAGCGGGCTGACCTGCTGGGCGAGGTCGACCAGCTCGTCGGTCGTGTCGCCCATCGCGGAAACCGCGACGACGACGTCGTGCCCGGCCTTGCGGGTGTCCACGATCCGCTTGGCGACCCGTTTGATGCCCTCGGCGTCGGCGACGGAGGAACCTCCGTACTTCTGCACGACCAGACCCACGCCGGTGCTCCTCGCACACATCGGTTCCATCCAGCGCGGAGCAGTCTATGTGCCGCCGCCCGGATGAACGGGCGCGTCCGGCACGCGGACCTGCCGTGCGTACGCAAGGATCACGACCGTGGACGCACCCGGAGGCATCACCGCATCGGGCGTCCGACGCAGCTTCGGTGCCGTCGAAGCGGTCCGCGACATCGACCTCACCGCGCCGCCGGGACAGGTCACGGCGCTCGTGGGACCGAACGGGTCCGGGAAGACGACGCTGTTCCTGGTGCTCGCGACGCTCCTCGTGCCCGACGCGGGACGGGTCAACGTGGGCGGTCACGACCCGGTCACCGAGCCCGACGCGGTGCGTGCGCTGCTCGGCTGGTCACCGGACGTGTTCGGCGTCTACGACAACCTGACGGCGCGGGAGTACCTCGAGTTCTTCGCCACGGCGTACCGGCTTCCCGTCGCCGAGCGTCGGGCGCGGGCCGACGAGCTGCTGTCGGAGATCCACCTGGAGCAGTTCGCCCAGGCCCCCGTGCACGTCCTGTCGCGCGGTCAGAAGCAGCGGCTGGGGCTGGCCAGGGCGCTGGTGCACCGGCCGCGAGTCCTGGTGCTCGACGAGCCGGCCAGCGGGCTCGACCCCCGCAGCCGGGTCGACCTGCGCGAGCTGTTGCGGGCCCAGGCCGCGCAGGGCGTAGCCGTGCTCGTGTCCAGCCACATCCTCAGCGACCTCGAGGAGGTCGCCGACCGGGTGGTCTTCGTCGAGGGCGGCCGGACGGTCGGCGAGCACGCGGTGCGGTCGCTGCCCCAGGCGCGGTCACGGCCGTGGCGGATCCGCGCGCTGGACGACGACGGGCTGGTCGCGGCGTTGGACGCGATGGGCATGGCGCACGGCGTCACCGGGCCGGCCGGGGTCGAGGTGTCCGTCGGCTCGGACGAGGAGGCGGCCGACCTGGTGGTCGCGTTGGTCCGGGCCGGTGTGCGTGTCGTGTCGCTGAACCCTTCTGGGGGCGAGCTGGAAGCCGCGTACCTCGAGCTCACGGAGGGACGACGGTGACGCTCCACGGAGTTCGTACGGTCGCGGAGCAGGAGTTCCGGCTCCGCATCCGGGCCGGCCGGTGGCGCTGGCTTCTGGGTCTCTGGTTCGCCGTGGTGCTCGGCTTCGCGGTCCTGCTGCGCCTCGGGCTCGCGGCCGTCTCCGGTAGCGAGGACGACCAACCGTTCGGCCCGCCGCTGTTCGGTGGCGTCATGTTGTTCGTGCTCGGCCTCGGTCTTCTCGTCGTGCCCGCACTGACCGCGCAGTCGGTCAACGGCGACCGCGAACGCGGGACTCTCGCGACGCTTCAGGTGACCCGCCTCACCGCAGCGGAGATCGGGGTCGGGAAGCTCGTCGCCGCGTGGGGGACTGCCCTTGCGTTCCTCGGTCTGACCTCGCCGATCGTGCTGTGGGCCATCGCCGAAGGCGGGCTGACCGTGGGCAAGGTCGTCGTCACGATGCTCGTGGTCGCGCTGCTGCTCGGGGTCGTCTGTGCGGTGGCACAGGCCCTGTCCGCACTGCTCGCACGCAGCATCACCTCGGCCCTGCTGTCCTACCTCACCGTGTTCGCACTCACCATCGGCACGCTCATCGCGTTCGGGCTCGCGACCGCACTGAGCACCGAGTGGGCGACCGTGACCTACCAGCAGCAGCCGCTCGACCCGGCGACGGGCGAGCCGATCCCCGGCGACCCGACTACCGAGACCTACCGGACGCAGCGCGCCCGTCCGGACCGGACCTGGCCGTTGCTGTCCCCCAACCCGTTCGTGATCCTGGCCGACGCCGCCCCGCGGCTGCCGACCCGGGTCGACCCGGTGAGCGGCCGACCGCTCCCCCGTCCGCTGGACCCATTGGGCGAGCTGGGCAACGCGGTGCGCGACGCGCGCCGGCCGCCGCACGAGTCCGGGCAACCCTTCGAGGGGCCACCGCGACCGCAGCCGGGCCCGGTGTGGACGTACGGCCTGGCGTTCGACGTGGCGCTGGCCGCTGGAGCCGTGCTGGTGACGATCCGCCGGCTGCGGACACCGTTGCGCCGGCTCCCCCGCGGCGTGCGGATCGCCTAGGCCGGGCCGGCTACCGCCCGGTCGCCTCGGCCGCGGTCTCGGCCAGCAGCCGGTCCTCGACGGTCGTGTTCTCGTCGAGCTCGGCGTCGAGCCGGACGTGTGACACGACGGAGTGCAGGGCCCGCAGGACGGACGACGCCGTGCCGCCCCAGTTGGACAGGTAGGAGAACTGCCACCACCAGAGGGCCTCGTCGGACCGGCCGGCCCGATAGTGCTGCAGGCCGTGCAACAGGTCGCTCATGACGTCGGCGATGTCATCGGAGAGCCGGCTGGTGTAGAGCTCGGGCTCGGTGGCGTAGGGGTCGAAGAGGGCGGCGTGCTCGTCGATCGGCTCGAGCAGGTTCGCAAGGGACGTCCGCAGGCCCTCGACGTCCGGGTCGAACCCGGCGTCCGGCTCGAACCGCTCCTCCGGGACGACGTCGGAGATGGCGCCCAGCCGCCCTCCGGCCAGCAGCAGCTGCGAGGTCTCGAGCAGCAGCAGCGAGATGGCGTAGTCGGGGTCCTCAGCCGCGGCGATCTCACGGACAGCAACGACGAAGCTCTGCACCTGGTCGGCGATCTCGACGGTGAAGTCGGACAGGTCATCGTTCGACGTCATGGCCCCATCCTTTCCCGAAGCCGGGTCACACGTCCAACAGACGGCGGCCCTCGAAGGCCCTCCCCAGGGTCACCTCGTCGGCGTACTCCAGGTCGCCGCCCACCGGCAGGCCGCTGGCCAGCCGGGTCACGCGCAAGCCCATGGGCTTGACCAGGCGCGCGAGGTAGGTCGCGGTCGCCTCGCCCTCGAGGTTGGGGTCGGTCGCCAGGATCAGCTCGGTCACCTCACCGTCTGCGAGGCGGGCCATCAGCTCGCGCACGCGTAGGTCGTCGGGCCCGATCCCCTCGATGGGGCTGATCGCCCCGCCGAGGACGTGGTAGCGCCCCCGGAACTCCCGGGTCTTCTCGATCGCGACGACGTCCTTGGACTCCTCGACGACGCAGATGACGGCGCGGTCGCGGCGTGGGTCGCGGCAGATCCGACACTCTTCGGCCTCGGCAACGTTGCCGCAGGTCTTGCAGAAGCGCACCTTGTCCTTGACCTCGGTCAGCGCGCTCACCAGTCGTCGTACGTCTGCAGGATCCGCAGCGAGCAGGTGGAAGGCGATGCGCTGGGCACTCTTGGGGCCCACGCCGGGCAGCCGACCGAGCTCGTCGATGAGGTCCTGGACGACGCCCTCGTACATCGCGAGCCTCTACAGTCCCGGCAGCCCGAGGCCGCCCGGCCCGCCGAGGCCTTCGGCCAGCGGGCCCATCGCCGTGCGCTGCAGATCCGCCGCCGCCCGGTTGGCGTCACGGATCGCCGCCAGCACGAGGTCGGCGAGGCCGTCCGCGTCCTCCGGGTCGACCGCGGCCGGGTCGATCTGCAGACCGATCACCTCTCCGCCACCGGTGACCGTGGCCCGCACAAGGCCGCCGCCCGACGTGCCGGTGACCTCCGCGCGACCCAGCTCCTCCTGGGCCTCCAGCAGGCGCTGCTGCATGTGCTGCGCCTGTTGCAGGAGGGCTGAGAGGTCCGCCCCGCCGAGGTCGGGCTGGTCTCCGCCAGGAATCACCGTGGGCTCACTCCGTCCGTGTGGATGGTTCTCACCGCGTAGCCCTTGAGCCTACGGTGTCAGCGGCGGCAGCCCGGTGATGATCAGCTGGCGTCGTACTCGCCGATGACCTTGGCGCCGAGTTCGCGCGCCAGCAGGTCCTGGTGCGTCACGCCCGTGTCGTCGGCGTCGTCGTCGTAGGACGACGGTGTGTCGTCGCCGCCTCCCGCGGGCTGCGTCGTACCCGCCGTATCCGCTCCGCTGGCGGCCGGCGACGTCGGCTGCCGTCCTGAGGCACCCGCGCCGGGCCTCGCC
>JBOGDX010000038.1:0-11592 GCA_050743225.1 Actinomycetes bacterium
GTGATCTGGACCATCCCCCCGCCCTGGGTCGACCCCGACCGCACCCCCCGCCGAAATACCCGGCGAGACGGACTCGCCGACCTCCCCACCTCACCCCGTCAACCGGCGAGGAGGTCTAACCCGCTGGCTGCCAGGCGGGCTGTCAGCTGGCTTCCTCTCGATCCACCTCTCCCGTGGCCTCGAGGGCGGCCTCCTCGGCCGCGAGGTCAGCCCGGACGTGCTCGGCGACCTCGTAGATACGCGATGGCGGCTGCATCGCGCTCAGCCCCGCGTCGATCAGCCTGGCCATCTCGTAGTCGGGGTCCGCGCGGAGCGCCCGTTCGACGGCGATCGCGGTCAGCGCACCTCCACCGGTGGCATAGGAGAACCACGCCAGGACCGTGCACACCGGGGCGGCGTCTTCGTCCGGCGTACGACGGGCCAACTCGGTGAACAGCGCAGTCAGCAGGTGGGCGTCGTGGTCGAGCAGCCACGTCATCACCCGGTCCCGCGTTGGCTTGGAGTGCAGCCCGAAGGCCACGAACAACGCGGCCGACGGCTCGATGTCGCAGTCCCCACGCTCCCACCGCCGTAGCAGGCGGAGGACCGTAGCGAGCACCATCCCGCGCACCGCGTCGACTCCACCCCTCTTGAGGAGCTCGAGCACCTCGTCATTCATTGCCTCCACGACCTCGTCGTCGACGGGCAATGGCTCGATGCTCGCGACCATGTCGTCCCGGTCGCCGAGCACGACAGACCCCTGCGCCACGGACTCCGCGGCGTAGAGGCTCGCCGCGGGCGTGAGCTCCGCCGACACCGGCGTGCCATCAGCTGGACAGCACGACTCGTCGCGGCACACGTAGGACCACCACCGTCCGCCTTGCACGAGTAGTGCCTCGACCATCTCGATGTCGGCTCGCCGGAGAGTGCGACGAACGGCCCGGAAGAGTGGCTCGCGAGCCAGGCCGTGCCGCGCGGGCGTCTCCGTGTAGCAGACGAGCAACGCGCCGTCGGCACCCCGCTGGCGAAGCCGGGTAACCACCTCGTCGCAGAGCTCCGCGTCGTGCCGGATGTCGGGCAGGTCGAAGCGCATGACCAGCTCGTCGCGGCGACGTGGCCCGTGCAGGCACACGACAACCAGGCTCTCCGCCGGCTGGAACCCGAGCCGGTGCGGCAGGACACCGAGGATGTCGGCAGCACTGTTGATCTTGACAACGGTCAGTTCCGGCTCTGCGTACGGGTTCATGATCAGACGGTGCGGTACCCCGTGGCCACATGGGGCCGTGAACGGCCATCCTGTGGACAGCCGGCGGGATGTGGAAATCCGCTGGCCGCTCGGCGATGACTTCTCCTGTCGCCGGCGGTCACTACGGTGAGGGGTGGCGCGACAACGGCGGCGTCGCCCGACGGCGGCATGCTCGGAAGGAGCAGACGTGAGCGGAGTACGAGTTCTGGCCGGCACGCGCAAGGGCGCGTTCGTGATGACCTCCGACGAGGCGCGGGAGAAGTGGGAGGTCAGTGGGCCGCACTTCGCGGGCTGGGAGATCTACCACCTCAAGGGCTCGCCCGTCGATCCGGACCGGCTCTACGCGTCGCAGACCAGTGGCTGGTTCGGCCAGGTCATCCAGCGCTCCGACGACGGCGGGACGACGTGGGAACCGGTGGGGAACCGGTTCGAATACGACGGGGTGCCCGGCACCCACCAGTGGTACGACGGAACGCCCCGCCCCTGGGAGTTCAAGCGCGTCTGGCACCTCGAGCCGTCCCTGACCGACCCGGACACGGTTTTCGCCGGGGTCGAGGATGCATCGTTGTTCCGCTCGACCGACGGCGGCAAGGAGTGGGAGGAGCTGTCCGGGTTGCGCGAGCACGGCTCGGGCCCGTCATGGCAGCCGGGAGCGGGAGGGATGTGCCTGCACACCGTGCTGCTGCACCCCAGCAACCCCGACCGCATCGTCATAGCGATCTCTGCCGCGGGCACGTTCCGCACCGACGACGGTGGAAAGACCTGGCAGCCGATCAACCGCGGCCTGCGCTCGGAGGGACTCCCCGACGTGGACGCCGAGGTCGGCCACTGCGTCCACCGCATCGCCATGCACCCGACGCGCCCCGACACGCTCTTCATGCAGAAGCACTGGGACGTCATGCGCAGCGACGACGCCGGCGACAACTGGCACGAGGTCAGCGGCGACTTGCCGACCGACTTCGGGTTCCCGATCGACGTGCACGCACACGAGCCGGACACCATCTTCGTCGTGCCGATCAAGAGCGACTCCGAGCACTTCCCGCCCGACGGTCAGCTGCGGGTCTACCGCAGCCGGACGGGAGGGAACGAGTGGGAGCCGCTCACCAAGGGGCTGCCGCAGCAGGACTGCTACGTCAACGTGCTACGCGACGCGATGGCCGTCGACTCGCTCGACTCGTGCGGCGTCTACTTCGGTACGACCGGCGGACAGGTCTACGCGTCCGCCGACTCGGGTGACAGCTGGGCGCCGATCGTCCGGGACCTCCCGCCGGTGCTCTCCGTCGAGGTCCAGACCCTGCCATGATCCGCGTCGTCCTCCCGGCCCATCTCCGCAACCTCGCAAGAGTCCATGGCGAGGTGGCTCTCGATGTCGAGGGCCAGGTCACCCAGCAGTCGGTGCTGGACGCGCTCGAAGCGCGCTACCCGGTGCTGCGCGGGACCATCCGCGACCAGGGAACCCAGAAACGGCGGGCTTTTGTCCGGTTCTTCGCCTGCGAGGAGGACCTCTCCCACGAACCACCCGACGCCCCGCTGCCGGAGGCCGTGGTGGCCGGGACCGAACCGTTCCTCGTCGTCGGTGCCATGGCGGGCGGTTAGACGTCCTCGGTCCTCCTTCCAGCAGGGGCAGTCAGCCCGCGGCCGGCGTCTCCGTAGTGGACTTCAACCGTGCAAGGCCCTTCTCGAAGTCCGGGCCGACCAACGCGTCCATCGACTTGAAGACGCCCATCACCTTCGTCATGAGGGTCTTCCTGCCGGTCAGGGTCCAGACCACACGCGAGCCGGCCCCCTCGGGCTCGATGGCGAACACAGTGTCGTTGCGCGCCTTCCAAGGCTTCTCGAAGACGAGGTCGATCTGAACCTTCGAGGGCTCCGTCGCGTCGGTGATCTCCATCCGACCCCGACCCGCCTTGCGGTTGCCCGACCAGTTGTAGACCGCACCGGTCCCTGACTCGGCGCCGGAGTAGCTGCGCTGGAGCTGGGGGTCCAGGCCCTCCCAGGGCGACCAGTTCCTCCAGTTGTGGAAGTCGGCAACCTGCTCGTAGACGGTGGTCGGTGGCGCATCGATCGTCGTCGAGCGCTCGACGGTGTAGGTGTCCTCTGCCATGACCGGGAGGGTAGCCCCGACCGGGCTCCTTTTGTCCCTTGAGATGACGGTGCCTTCGGAGTTCAGTGGATGACGGTGAGTAGCAGCACGGGGGCAGTCCGTAGGGAGGACGCCATGACCGAAGTCGCCCTGACCGTCGAGTCCGAGGAGCTGACACTGCCTGATCTGGATCAGCTGGACGAGGTGATGGATGACGACGAGCTCGACGGCGACGAGCCCGGCGGGGAGCTGAGCGATGAGGTCGACCCGGGCTGCTCCCCCGACGATGCTCCGGTGACTCCCGTGCCGGGTCCGCGATCATGAGCACGCAGGTGCGAGCCCTGTTCATCCCTGGTGCACTGCGTCGTGCCGGGCTGACGGTCGAGGAGATGCGCGGGTGGAAGGAACGTGGCCGCCCACCGAGCACCGGCGGCTTCGACCCTCGCGCGGTGATGGTCCACCACGACGCGTCGGGGAGGGGTCCGACCCCGGGCTCGGCGACGTTCATCGCGAAGACTGGCCGCCCGGAGAAGGGCATCTTTGCTCCCCTGGCGCACTGCTGGGTCGACACGGACGGGACCTGGCACGTGCTCGCAGCCGGCCGGACGAACCATGCGGGCAAGGGCCGCGGATTCGGCCGGATCCCCCCGAACTGCGGGAACCTGTTCGCCATCGGAGTGGAGACCGACCACACGACGGGAGAGCGGTGGGTCCCGAAGCAACGCCAAGCCGTCAAGCTGGGCGTGGCGGCGCTGGTGGACGCGATGCACATCGAAGCCAGAACGAGCGTCTGCGGGCACAAGGAGTACACCCGGCGGAAGCCGGACCCCGACCCGATGGACATGGACGAGTTCCGCTCAGATGTGGCCGCCTTGGCCGCCGACCTCGGCGCGGCGCGGAACAGGGCACCCATGCGCCGGATGCCCGCGGGTGCCGCGGTCGTGGACCTGGGAAAGGTCAAGGAGGCCGCGCGGATCGACCCGGGCGCGCCGGAAGGACATGTCACCCACAAGCGCGACGTGCTCATCGTCGAACAAGCCTTGGTCGACGAGGGGTTCCGGGAGCCCGTGTTCCTTGACGGGTCCTTCGGAACCAAGACGGTCGCGGCGTTCAAGGCATGGCAACGCCGGTGCGGTCTTCAGGGCGACGCCGTGGATGGAGTTCCACGCCTGATGACCCTGACGAAGCTGGGTCACGAGCACGGGTTCCGCGTCAAGCGCTGAGCGCACGCCCGATACGGTGACGGCCATGGCTGACGAGGGCGTGGTCGTCTGGTACAACCCGCGCTGCTCCAAGTGCCAGGGCGCGGACGAGCTGCTGGCTGCCCACGGCGTTCCCGCGCGACGTGTGCGCTACCTCGATGACCCCCCGCCGCGAGCCGAGATCGTCCGCGTGCTGGCACTGCTCGGCACGACGGATCCGCGCGACCTGATGCGGACCGGCGAACCTCGCTATCACGAGCTCGGACTAGCGGACGCTTCCGCCGACCAGCTTGTCGATGCCATGTCGGAGCATCCCGAGCTCATCCAACGACCTGTCGTGATCAGGAAGGACCGGGCGGTCGTCGCGCGACCTCCGGAGTTGCTCTTGTCGTTGCTCGAGGGCTGACCACATGCGTCATGCCGACGCCAACGCGGTCGCTTCCTCGATCCTGGCGCGGATCCAGTCCGCGGTCGACGCGAAGGACGCGGACGCGCTCATCGACCTGTTCGACGACACCGCTGTCCTGGTCGGTACGGCAGGGCATGGCCGACGACCAGAAGAGGTACGGGAGTACCTGACCGCGGTGGTCGCGCAACCCGGGTCGCTGAGCTGGGAGTGGCGCGACGTCGTGGTCTTTCACGAGGGTCCCGGGGCCATCGGGTTCGCCGGCTTCGGCGACATCGTCGTCGCGGACCAGGACGGTGAGCAACGAGCGCCCATCCGGCTCACCGCCTTCGCAGTCCAGTCGCCTGCCGGCTGGCGGCTGCGGCAGTTCCACGGCTCCATCCCAGCCGGCTTCTGACGGCTCCGATCCCGCCGGTCAGGAGGCGGCTTCGATGATGCGCAGATCGCGCTCTGCTCCGTCGCCGAGGGCGCGCAGCGCGTCCTGGTAGCCACGACTCTCGTATGCCGCGACGGCCTGGTCGACGCCGTCGAACTCGATCACGACGGTGCGCTCCAGGACCCCGGCCTCAAACGCCCTCGCCGGCCGCCCGCGGGCGACGAAGCGGCCACCTGCTTCCCGCATCGCCGGACCCGCGAGCTCGATGTACGCGGCGAGCTTCTCCGGGTCGCTGACGGAGCGGAACGTGTTGATCCAGTAGGCCTTGGTCATGGTGTCGCAGTCTCGCATCGCCGGCGAAGCCGGCTTGAGTCGGCTGGCGGCGGCGTGTGCAGACCTACGTCCCGCCGTGGCTCACCGCCTCGACGTTGTTGCCGTCGAGGTCACGGATGAAGACGCCGTAGTAGCTCGGGTGGTACTCCGGCCAGACGCGGGGTGCGTGCAGGATCTCTGCCCCCGCCTGTACCGCAGCAGCGTGGACGCGGTCGACGGCTCCTCGGTCAGCCGCGGTGAACGCCACGTGCGTCTCCTGCCGCGCGTCATCGATGGCCGGACCAAGCCAGAAGTGCGGGAACCCGTCGGCTCCTGCCAGGCCGACGACGGGGCCGTTCGCGCCCGAGTAGCGCATCACTTCCCGGAAGCCGAGCGGTGCGAAGACCTCGAGGTAGAACGCGACGGCTGCGTCGACGTCCTCAGCCTGCAACGAGACGTGGTCCAGCACGGCTACTCCTCTCCTGTGAGGCGCAGCGACCGCAGCCGGCTTCCGGCGAAAGCGGTCGTAGCGACGACCAGCACGGCGAGCAGCGGAACGGCGATCCCGAGCCGCACCGCCGACGTGACATCGAGGGCGTCGGCGTCCTCTCCGACGATGGCCCGGGTCAGGGCCGACGCCCACTGCTGGATGCTCAGCGCCTGCGCGCCGGGCACCACACTGCCGACCAGCGACTCCCACACCAGGGCGTAGATCAGGCCGACGACGACCGCGTTGCGGGTCAGCACCGCAAGCAGCAGGAACAGCGCGCAGTAGGCACCTCCCGCGACAAGGGCGGCCACTCCGAACCCAACGGCCAGGCCGTCCGCGGTACCCGTAAGGATCAACCCGGAGAGCAGCACCGGCAGCGCACCGAAGACGGTCACGACTGCGACCGCGACGACGAGCTTGGTGACCACGATCGAGTGGCGGCTCAGGGGCTTGGCGAGCAGGTAGACGATGGACCCGTCGTCGATCTCCGGGCCGATCGCCCCCGTCCCGGCGATGAGTCCGAGCAACGGCACCAACGTCGCCAGCGCAAAGACCCCGAGCAGCCCGACCGCGACCTCCTGCCGGGACTCGGCATCGACGGTGGCCCGCAGGATGACCGACAGCACCAGCAGCACGGCCGGCAGCACGAGCAGCAGCCAGGCCCGCCGGCGGCCGAGCAGGGTGCGCAGGGTCAGGACCGCGACCGTCGCGTTCACCGGGTCACCAGGTAGGAGAAGACGCTCTCCAGCGACTCGTCGGCCGGGGAGACCTCGAAGAGCCGGATGTCGTGCCCGCGCGCCAGCTGTGGCAGCACGTGCACGAACCGCCCATGGTCGGTCGCGTGCACGCGCAACATGCCGGGTTCCAGCGCGACGGCCGAGGCGCACCCGTCGGCGATCACGGCAGAGGCGAGGACACGGTCGTCGCTGGACTGAACGGTGTACTGGTGCGGCCGCTCGGTCATCAGCCGACGGATCTCCCGGAAGTCGCCCGAGGCGGCGTGCCGGCCGGCCACCATCACCTCGATCGTGGCGGCGATCTCTTCGACCTCCTCCAGGATGTGCGAGCTGAACAGCACGGTCCGCCCGCTGGCGCCCATCGACTGCAGCAGGTCCATCAGGTGCAGCCGCTGCCTCGGGTCCATGCCGTTGAACGGCTCGTCGAGCAGCAGCACGGGCGGGTCATGCACGAGAGCGGAGGCCATCTTGACCCGCTGCTTCATGCCCTTGGAGTAGGTCCCGATGTCACGGCCCGCGACGTCGGACATCTCGACCAGGTCCAGTGCACGCCGGGCGGCCGCTGCCGGGTCGGGCAGGCGGTGCAACCTTGCGTTGGCGAGGACGAAGGACCAACCGCTGACCACGTCGTACATGCCCTCACGCTCCGGCACGAGCCCCACGTGCCGGTAGACGTCCTGGTGCCTCCACACCGGCGTCCCGTCCAGGGTGACGCTTCCCGACGACGGGGCCAGGAAGCCGGCCATCATGTGGATGAGCGTCGACTTGCCGGCGCCGTTCGGCCCGAGCAGGCCCGTGACACCGGGACCGATCGTCATCGAGACGTCGTTGACCGCGACGACGTTGCCGTACCAGCGCGAAACGGCGGCCAGGGCGAGCGTGCTCATCCCACGGCCACCCTCCGGTAGCGCAGCAGCAGCAGCCCGTAGCACACCGCGAACAGCCCGATGGTCGCCAGCACGAACCCGAGCCCGCCCGTCGTGCCCGGCGGCCCCGCGGCCGTCGACGACTCGGCGCCGAGCACCGACACCTGCACGCCGTCCACGAGCGAGTAGGGCGAGATGAGCCCGGCCCAGCCGGCCACGACGTCGTTGCCCCCCTCCTGCGCGATGCCCTGGACCGTCGCCGACACGCCCGCCAGGACGAGCAGGACGGCGACGACCGCCGCGACCCCGATGCCTCGGCGTGGGGTGAACGCCGCGATCAACAGCCCGACGCCTGCGAGCACGACCGCGAACACGGCCGCGCCGGCCAGGGCGAGGGCGACGTCGCGGGTGTTGGACCAGAAGGGCATCTCGGCGAGAAGCGCACCCACGTAGAGCACCAGCAACGGCATGGCGAGCAGGACGAACAAGGCGGCGGACATCGCCAGAAGCTTCGCGTGGACATAAGCATGGCGGGACAGCGGCCGGGAGAAGTACAGCGCCACAACTCGGAAGCGCAGGTCGCGGGAAACACTCTGCGGCGCCTGTGCCCCGACGAAGATGGTCACCACGACCTGAAGGTTCACCGCGTACGACGCGTACTCCAGCGGCAGCTCGTCGGCCCCGCCGAGGGTGGCCACCGCCGCGATGATCAGCGCCGGCACAACCATCACGCCGAGCAGCAGCAGCGGCATCACCTTCGACCGGGCAGATCGGCCGAGGCCGAACGCGCCGCGCAGGCTGTGCACCAAGAGGGACCGGCCGATGTACGCAGCGCCGAGCCGCTGCCCGTCGTACCGCCGGTAGCCGATGTCGTGGATCGCGCCGGTCTCGCGCGGCACGGTCATCGGAAGATGTCCAGCATGTGCTGTCGGCCGCGTTGCATGCGGACCAGCCCCACATCGAGCTCGGCCACCACGTCGCGCACCAGGTCGTAGGTCGTGTCGTCGACGATCGCCAGCTCCAGCGCCCCGCCTGCTACTCGGACCGGGACCCCGCTCTCGCCGAGGCGGGCCACAACCTCGTCCATCCGGTCGGTCACCTCGATGGTGAGCTGTTGGGTCGCCGCGGTGACGTCCGACGTCGCGGCCGACCGCAGCAGCCGACCCCCGTCGATGACGACAACGTGGTCGCACACCCGCTCGAGCTCGCCCATCAGGTGCGACGTCACCAGCACGGCGATGCCGAAGACCGTGCCGATGCGGCGGATGAGTCCGAGCATGTCGTCGCGCCCCGCCGGGTCAAGGCCGTTCGTCGGCTCGTCGAGCATCACCAGCCGAGGGTCGTGGACGAGGGACTGCGCCAGCTTGACCCGCTGGCGCATCCCGGTGGAGTAGCCGCCGATGAGCCGGTAGCGCTCCTCGTGCAGCCCGACGTGCCGCAGCGTGTCCGCCGCCCGCTCCCGCGCGGCCGTCATGGGCAGCCCCGACATCCGGGCCATGTGGACGACCAGCTCGGTGGCCGTCACGTCCGGCGGGAGGCAGTCGTGCTCGGGCATGTAGCCGACCAGCTCCCGGATCCGCTGCCCGTCCGTGACGACGTCGAGGTCCAGGACCCGCGCCGACCCGGCGGTCACCGGCAGCAGCCCGAGCAGGATCTTGATCAGCGTGGACTTGCCCGCCCCGTTGGCGCCCACCAGCCCGACGACCCCGGGCGGCACGTACACGGTGAGCTCGGAGAGCGCCGTCACCCCGGCGCCGTACCGCTTGGTGAGCTCGCGGGTGACGATCATGGACACGATGGCAGCGTACCGACGCGCGGTTCCAGCAACCGGGCCTCAGCGGCCCAGGTAGCCGGAGGCGACCATCGTCACGAACTGGTGGACGGCGTCCTCGTTCGGCGCGAGCGGGCCGGGCCGGAAGTGCGGTGACGCCAGACCACGCTGGACGGACTCGCAGGCAGCCCAGTCCTGCCGGTTCGTGGTGTCCCAGAAGTCCACGGCGTACGACGGGTCGGTGGTCGCATCGGGGAAGTACCACGCGCACTCGACCCGCGTCCGGTCCGGGGCCAGCGGCACCATCCGGTGGGTCATCACGTAGTCGGGGTGCAGCGACACGAGCAGGTTCGGGAACAGCCCCAGGTAGAGCACCGACCTCGGGTCCGCACCGGTGATGGGCCGGCCAGCGCTTCGTCCGTCCAGAGACATCGTCTCCGCGCCGTCCCGCAGGTCCATGAACCCGCCCACCCACTGCCCGGGCAGGTCGTAGTTGGACCCGCTGGCCGGTGGGCTGACCTGGCACAGCTCCGGATGGATCAGCGGGCAGTGGTAGCACTCGTGGTAGTTCTCCGTCATGACCTTCCAGTTCGCCGCGACGACGTAGTCGTGAGAGGCGCGCCGGACCAGCCGCTCGGGCGCGTACGGCGCGACCAGCCCGGCCATGCCGCCGACGTGCTCGGCGAAAGGTCCTGCTGTCCCCAGCGCGTTGACGAACACCCAGCCATGCCACACCTCGACCGGCAGGCTCACCAGCCCGTGCCGCTCCGGGTCGAAGGTGTCGACCTCGCGGAAGCCCGGCGCCGCGATGAGCCGGCCGGACAGGTCGTAACTCCACGCGTGATACGGGCAGACGACGGCTCGCCGGGTCGAGACCGTGCCGTCGCCCAGCAGCTCGTGCCCGCGATGACGGCAGGTGTTCGCGAACGCCTCGACCCCACCGGTCGGGTCGAACGACAGCAGCACCGGGATGTCGCCGACAGTCACGCCGACCTGCGTCACGCCGTCGGCGGCGAGCGCGTCACGGCGTCCCAGGAACGTCCACGTCGCGGCGAAGAAGTGCCTCCGCTCCCAGGCCAGCACGTCTGGGGACGTGTACGCCTCGGCCGGAAGCATCGTGCTCTCGCCGAACGGTCGCAGCGCCGGCGCCAGCGCTTCGTCGGGCAACGGTGCCGCCGTCACGGTGCTCCTCCAGCCACCGGTGCTCCTCCAGCCAATAGGGTCCGGGCATGGCGAGACGCCGCGTCGACGTGCGCCGGGAGCAGATCCTGCGCGCGACGTGCGACGAGGTGGCCAAGCGCGGGTTCGCCAACACCCGGGTGGCCGACGTGGCGGACGCGCTCGGCGTCAGCACTGGACTGGTCTTCTACCACTTCGAGTCCAAGGACGCGCTGCTCTCCGCGGCCTTCGGCTACGCCGCGGGGCGCGACCTCGAGCGCCTCGACGCTGCCGCATCCGGGCCCGGCAGCGCCCTCGAGCGGCTGGCGACGATCCTTCGGATGTACGGCCCGGAAGGTGAGGGCGCCGGCTGGACACTGTGGATCGACGCGTGGGCGATGGCGCTGCGCAGCCCGGACATGGCGGCGGTCTCGCAACGCCTCGACGTGCGGTGGAAGGACACGGTCGCGCAGGTGATCGCCGAGGGCGTCGCCGACGGTGACCTGACCTGTGCCGACCCCAGCGCCGCGGCCTGGCGGATCACCGCCATGCTCGACGGTCTGGCTGTGCAGTCCACCGTGCACGACGGCGTGCTGACGCCTCGCCAGATCGACGACTGGGTGCGCGGCTGCGCCGCCGCCGAGCTCGGCGTGCGGCCCGAGGACCTGCGTCCGTAGCCGGCTCACACCAACCAGCTCACCGACGCCGGCAGCGCGGCCTGCAGCGCCGGCACGTCAGCCGCCCCGGCGACCGGGCAGCCGCGACCGGAGCCGGTCCCGGCGCAGGTCACGCAGCACCTGCCGCACCGCGTTGCGGCCGGGGATCCCGGTCACTCCACCACCGCCGTGGGTGCCCGAGCCGGCCTGGTAGAGCCCGCGGACCGGCGTGCGCAGGTCCGCGTAGCCGGCAGCGGGCCGGGCGTGGAAGAGCTGGGCGGCCGACAGCTCACCGTGGAAGATGTTGCCG
>JBOGDX010000039.1:0-11480 GCA_050743225.1 Actinomycetes bacterium
GTACGGAGCGGGTGACGGGAATCGAACCCGCATGACCAGCTTGGAAGGCTGGGGCTCTGCCATTGAGCTACACCCGCGTGCGTGCAGCGCGCCCTCGGGCCGGTCCGCCCGGGGCGGCGCAGCAGGATTCGCCGCTGCGCGGCACGGGGCCTAGGATGCCATGTGCGCTGCGGGGCGTAGCGTAGTGGCTAGCGCGCCTGCTTTGGGGGCAGGAGATCGGGAGTTCGAGTCTCCCCGCCCCGACCGACCGCACGGGTAGTAGCCGCGGCTGACGCCCCCGCACACCGTCCGTACCTTCGTACGCCCCTGAGGAGCCCCCTGACCGTGAAGAGCGATCTGGAGACGCTGAACCCGACGCGGGTCAAGCTGACCGTCGAGGTCTCGTTCGACGAGCTCAAGCCGAGCCTCGACGCGGCCTATCGCAAGATCGGCGGGCAGGTCTCGATCCCCGGCTTCCGCAAGGGCAAGGTCCCGCCGCGTGTCATCGACCAGCGGTTCGGCCGCGGCATCGTGCTCGAGGAGGCGGTGAACGAGGCGCTGCCGCGCTTCTACGGCCAGGCCGTCGAGGAGAACGAGGTCCAGGTGCTGGGCCAGCCGGAGGTGGACGTCACCGACCTCGAGGACGGGCAGCGCCTCAGGTTCACCGCCGAGGTGGACGTTCGGCCGCAGTTCGACCTGCCGGAGTACGAGGGCATCGAGGTCACCGTCGACGACGCCGACGTCACCGACGAAGAGGTGGACGAGCAGCTCGACGGCCTGCGGGAGCGCTTCGCCACGCTGACCGGCGTCGACCGCGCGGCGGCCGAGGGCGACTTCGTGTCGATCGACCTCTCCGCCGTCGTCGACGGCCAGGCCGTCGACGACCTGACAGCCAAGGGCCTGAGCTACCAGGTCGGGCAGGGCTCCCTGCTGGACGGCCTCGACGACGCGATCACCGGCCTGGCCGCGGGTGAGCAGCGCGACTTCGCCACGGCGTTGGTGGGCGGCGACCATGCGGGCAAGGAGGCCACGGTCACGGTCGAGCTGACGTCGGTGAAGGAGCGCGAGCTGCCGGTCCTCGACGACGACTTCGCCCAGACGGCCAGCGAGTTCGACACGCTCGACGAGCTGCGCGATGACGTGCGCGGCCGGGTCGCCCGGATGAAGGCGGTCGAGCAGGGTGTGCAGGCCCGCGACCGGGTGCTCGAGGCCTTGCTCGCCAGGGTCGACTTCCCGCTGCCCGAGCGCGTCATCAAGGCCGAGGTCGACGCGCGCAACCACAACCTCGCGCACCAGCTGGAGGCCGCGGGGATGACCCGGGAGGACTTCCTCGCCGCCGAGGGCCAGAGCGCGGAGGAGTTCGACGCCGACATCGAGAAGCGCACCCGCGAGGCGATGACCGCGCAGTTCGTGCTCGACAAGGTCGTCGAGCGGGAACAGATGTCGGTCAGCGAGCAGGAGCTCACGCGGCACATCCTCCGCAGCGCCTCGCGCTACGGCGTCGGGCCCGACCAGTTCGCCCAGCAGGTCGTGCAGGGCGGCCAGGTGCCGGTCCTGGTGTCCGAGGTGGTCCGCGGCAAGGCGCTGGCACTCGTCCTCGAGAAGGCCAAGGTGACCGACGAGTCCGGCCGGCCGGTCGACCTCGACGCCCTTCGCGAGGACAGCCCGCAGTCGGAGACCGCGGTGTCGGAGGACGAGCCCGCCTGACCCGCGTCACCCGGACGGCGCAGCGGCCGCCCGCGTGTGCCCGCCTGGTCGTGCGCCGTCAGCGAACAGCGCCGAGTCGGGGATAGCCGTGTCCCGGGTGGACGTTAGTGTCGCTACCTGTTTGATGACGCCTCGATCGAGACAAGGTGACGCGCAGTGAGTGAGCTGATCACCCCCGGCAGACAGGCCGCCGAGGGCCGCACCCCGCAGCCCCAGTCGTTCGGCCTCGACGACCAGGTCTACAACCGTCTGTTGCGCGAGCGCATCATCTTCCTCGGGTCCGTGGTCGAGGACGCCAACGCCAACGCGATCTGCGCCCAGCTGCTGCTGCTCGCGGCCGACGACCCCGACAAGGACATCTGGCTCTACATCAACTCGCCGGGCGGGTCGGTGTCCGCCGGCATGGCCATCTACGACACGATGCAGTTCGTCAAGAACGACGTCGCCACGGTGTCGATGGGCCTCGCCGCGTCGATGGGGCAGTTCCTGCTGTGCGCCGGGGCGCCGGGCAAGCGGTACTCGCTGCCGCACTCGCGGATCATGATGCACCAGCCGTCCGGCGGTCTCGGCGGCACGGCGTCCGACATCCGCATCCAGGCCGAGCAGATGCTCTACACCAAGAACAAGATGGCCGAGCTGATCGCCCAGCACACCGGCCAGACCATCGAGGCGATCGAGCGTGACTCCGACCGCGACCGCTGGTTCACCGCCGACGAGGCGCGTGAGTACGGCATGGTCGACCAGGTCGTGAGCAGCGCCGGGCAGGTCTCGGGCTCGGGAGGCACCGCATGACCGACTGGACCGCCCCGACGGGGCTGCACCTGCCGAGCTCCCGATATGTGCTTCCCGTCATCGAGGAGCGCACGTCGTACGGCTTCAAACGGCTCGATCCCTACACCAAGCTGTTCGAGGAGCGGATCATCTTCCTCGGCCAGGCGATCGACGACACCATCGCCAACGATGTCATGGCCCAGCTGCTCACGCTCGAGTCGATGGACCCCGACCGCGACATCTCGATCTACGTCAACTCTCCCGGCGGCTCGTTCACGGCGCTCACCGCCATCTACGACACGATGGCGTTCGTCCGCCCGGAGATCCAGACGACCTGCCTCGGCCAGGCCGCCTCCGCCGCCGCGATCATCCTGGCGGCCGGCACCCCGGGGAAGCGGTTCGCGCTGGCCAACTCGCGCATCCTCATCCACCAGCCCTACACCGAGGGCGGCGGCCAGGCCAGCGACGTCGAGATCCAGGCCCGCGAGATCCTGCGGATGCGCAAGCTGCTCGAGGAGATGATCGCCCGCCACTCCAACCGCACGCCGGAGCAGGTCGAGCGTGACATCGAGCGGGACAAGATCCTCACCGCCGACGAGGCGGTCGAGTACGGCCTGGTGGACCGGGTTCTCACGACCCGCGGCGGCTGAGCCGAGAGGGGTGAGGCGACTCGCCCGGCTGGGTGCGCATCGGCGCGGTAATGGAGGCGGTAAAGGTCCTGTCGGGGTACCGTCAGGCACACAGGACCTGCAAGTCGACTCGGTCGTCTAGACCGGGCATGGGAGAGGGAGAGGCGCCCGGGTGGCACGCATCGGTGACGGTGGCGACCTGCTGAAGTGCTCTTTCTGCGGAAAGAGCCAGAAGCAGGTCAAGAAGCTCATCGCCGGGCCCGGCGTCTACATCTGCGACGAGTGCATCGACCTCTGCAACGAGATCATCGAGGAGGAGCTGTCCGAGAGCTCGGACCTCAAGTGGGACGAGCTGCCGAAGCCGATCGAGATCTGCGAGTTCCTCGACTCCTACGTCGTGGGGCAGGACATCGCCAAGAAGGCGCTGGCCGTGGCGGTCTACAACCACTACAAGCGGGTGCAGGCGGGGGAGTCGGGGGCGACCAAGAGCCGCGACGACCACGTCGAGCTCGCCAAGTCCAACATCCTGCTGATCGGGCCGACGGGCTGCGGCAAGACCCACCTCGCCCAGACCCTGGCGCGCATGCTGAACGTGCCGTTCGCCATCGCCGACGCCACGGCGCTCACCGAGGCCGGCTACGTCGGCGAGGACGTCGAGAACATCCTGCTCAAGCTGATCCAGGCCGCCGACTATGACGTCAAGAAGGCCGAGACGGGCATCATCTACATCGACGAGGTCGACAAGATCGCGCGCAAGAGCGAGAACCCGTCGATCACCCGTGACGTGTCCGGCGAGGGCGTCCAGCAGGCCCTGCTGAAGATCCTCGAGGGCACGACGGCGTCGGTGCCCCCCCAGGGCGGGCGCAAGCACCCGCACCAGGAGTTCATCCAGATCGACACCACGAACGTGCTGTTCATCGTGGGCGGCGCGTTCTCGGGCCTGGAGAAGATCATCGAGGGCCGCATCGGCCGCAAGGGTCTCGGCTTCGGGGCGACCCTGCACTCCAAGGCCGACCGTGACTCGGCCGACGTCTTCGGCGACGTGCTTCCCGAGGACCTGCTCAAGTTCGGGATGATCCCCGAGTTCATCGGCCGGCTGCCCGTCATCACCAACGTCCGCAACCTCGACCAGGACGCGCTGGTGCGCATCCTCACGGAGCCGCGCAACGCCCTGGTCAAGCAGTACGAGCGCCTCTTCGACCTCGACGGGGTGGAGCTGGAGTTCAGCGACGACGCGCTCGAGGCGGTCGCCGACCAGGCGATCCTGCGTGGCACGGGTGCTCGCGGGCTGCGCGCCATCATGGAGGAGGTCCTGCTCTCCGTGATGTACGAGGTGCCCTCGCGCAAGGACGTCGCCAAGGTGGTCATCACGCGCGACGTCGTCCTCGAGCACGTCAACCCGACGTTGGTCCCGCGCGAGACCCCGAAGCGCGTACGCGGCGAGAAGTCGGCCTGAGCCCAGCCTGCCGCCTGGAGTCAGGCCGGGTCGGTGATCGCGAGCTCCACCGTGGTGGTGAGCGGACTCTCGGTCGCCTCGAACCGCAGCTCGGTGATGTGCCCCGCCGCTCGGAGGTCGTCGGCTGCCTGTGCCACCCGGTCCAGCGACGCTTGCGGGCCGGAGACGGTCGCCACCGAAACGGGCGTACGCATCGATGTCTTCGCCTCGGACTTCGCCTTGCGGACCGCGGCCAACACCACGGACGTGTCCTCGAGCACCATGCCGTCGCCGAGGTGGGCCAGGCTCTCGGCCTGTGCATGGTCGGGCCAGTCGGCCCGGTGCACCGAACCGTCCTGCCACCACGACCAGACCTCCTCGGTGACGAAGGGCAGGATCGGCGCGAACAACCGCAGCTGCACCGAAAGGGCCGCCGCCAGCGTGGCCTTCGCCGAGGCCGCGGCTAGCGCACCCCGCCCGCCGTACGCCCTGTCCTTCACCAGCTCGAGGTAGTCGTCGCAGAACGTCCAGAAGAAGGTCTCCGTCACCTCGAGCGCCCGGGTGTACTCGTACGCGTCGAGCGCGGCGGTGGCTTCGCGCACGACGCCCGCGAGAGCCGCGAGGAGCGCGCGGTCCAACGGGTCGGTGACCGCTGCCGGGTCCTCGGTGGCGCCGAGCGAGAGCGCGAACTTGCTGGCGTTGAGGATCTTGATGGCCAGCCGCCGGCCGATCTTCATCTGGGCCTCGTCGAACGGGCTGTCCATGCCCGGGCGTGCCCCGGCCGCGCGCCAGCGCACGGCGTCCGAGCCGTAGCGCTCGAGGACATCGGTGGGCACCACGACGTTGCCCTTGGACTTCGACATCTTCTTGCGATCGGGGTCGACGACGAAGCCGGAGATCGCCGCGTTCGACCAGGGCACCGTGCCGTGCTCGTAGTGCGCCCGGACCACGGTGGCGAAGAGCCAGGTCCGGATGATCTCGTGCGCCTGGGGTCGCATGTCCATGGGGAACGTCCGGGCGAACAGGTCCCGGTCGCGCTCCCAACCGCAGACCACCTGCGGGCTCAGCGACGACGTCGCCCAGGTGTCCATCACGTCGGGGTCGGCGGTGAAGCCACCCGGGACGTCCCGCTGGTCGTCGGTGTAGCCGGCCGGGGCCAGCGAGGCCGGGTCGACCGGGAGGATGCTCTCGTCGGCCAGCAACGGCCGGTCGTGGCGGGGGGCGCCCTCCGCGTCGAGCGGGTACCAGACCGGGAAGGGCACGCCGAAGAAACGCTGCCGGCTGACCAGCCAGTCTCCGTGCAGCCCGTTGACCCAGTTCTCGTACCGCTGCCGCATGAAGTCCGGGACCCAGGTGATCTCCCGGCCCCGCTCGACGAACGTGCGGCGCAGCTCCTCGTTCCGGCCGCCGTTGCGGATGTACCACTGCCTGCTGGTGACGATCTCCAGCGGCTTGTCGCCGTTCTCGTAGAAGTTGGCCATCCGCGATGTCGGAACGGGTTCGCCCTCGAGGTCACCTGACTCACGCAGGAGATCCACCACCGCCGCGCGTGCCGAGAAGGTGGTCTTGCCGGCCAGCTCGGCGTACGCCGAGGCAGCGCTCTCGTCGGCCAGCCACTCCGGGGTCTCGCGCAGGAGCCGGCCGTCGCGTCCCACGACCGACCGCGTCGGCAGGTCGAGCTCCCGCCACCACATCACGTCGGTGAGGTCGCCGAACGTGCAGACCATCGCGACACCGGCGCCCTTGTCCGGCTCGGCCGCTTGATGGGCCAGAACCGGGAGCTCCACGCCGAACAGCGGGGACCGCACCGTGGTGCCGAACAACCGCCGGAAGCGCTCGTCCTCGGGGTGCGCGACCAGCGCCACGCAGGCAGGGATCAGCTCCGGCCGCGTCGTCTCGATGTACACCGGGCCGTCCTTCCCGTGGAACGCCACCCGGTGGAAGTGCCCCGGGTACTCCCGAGCCTCCAGCTCGGCCTGCGCCACCGCGGTCTGGAAGGTCACGTCCCACAGGCTCGGGGCCTCGGACTGGTAGGCCTCGCCCCTGGCCAGGTTGCGCAGGAAGGCGCGCTGCGAAGCGGCGATCGACGCCTCGCCGATCGTCGTGTACTTCTGCGTCCAGTCCACGGACAGGCCGACGTGCCGCCACAGGTTCTCGTAGGCCTGCTCGACCTGCTCGGTCCACTCCTCGCAGAGCTCGATGAAGTTGCGGCGCGAGATCGGCACAGGGCGCTTGGCGTCCGGCTTCTCCGGGGGCCGGAAGCCCGGGTCGTAGGGCAGCGACGGTTCGCACCGGACGCCGAAGTCGTGCTGGACCCGGCGCTCGGTCGGCAGGCCGTTGTCGTCCCACCCCATGGGGTAGAACACCTCTCGTCCGCGCATCCGCTGGTAGCGCGCGACGATGTCGGTGTGCGTGTAGGAGAACACATGCCCGATGTGCAGCGACCCGCTCACCGTCGGCGGGGGGGTGTCGATGGAGAAGACCTGCTCACGGGTCTTGGTGCGGTCGAAACGGTAGGTGCCCTGCTCCTCCCATACCGCACCCCAGCGCTCCTCCAGCCCGTCGACGGTCGGCTTCTCGGGCACCCTCGGTGCGGTGCCCACAGCCGTTGGCGAGGACGTCTGCTGATCCATGACCACAAATCCTATGGGCGCGCCACCGTCACCCTCCTCCGGGAATCGACCACGTATGGCAGGCCGGGGGACACTTCAGCAGGCGTGCACGCATCCTGAGGTGTCCGTACGCCTGCCATACGTGGTCGACTCCGATCGGCGGCGGGGCACCTAGACTCGGCCGCCGTGACGGACGCTCCCGGGTCTGACCCGAACCTCGCAGCACGGCTGGCCGAGGTGGAGGGTGCGATCCTGGCGCGGGCCCCGGAACACGACATCACCCCGACGCTGGACCGCATCCGTGAGCTCCTGGACCTCCTCGGGTCGCCGCAGGACAGCGTGCCGGTCGTCCACGTCGCCGGTACCAACGGAAAGACGTCCACGACCCGCATGGTCGAGGCGCTGCTGCGCGAGTTCGGCCTGCGCACGGGACGCTTCACCAGCCCGCACCTGCACTCGATGCGTGAGCGGATCAGCTTCAACGGGGCCCCGATCGAGCCGGAACGGTTGGTCGCGGCGTACGACGACGTGGCTCCCTACCTCGAGCTCGTCGACTCCCGCCACGGGGTCCGGCTCTCGTTCTTCGAGGTGCTGACGGCGATGGCGTACGCCGCGTTCGCCGACGCGCCGGTCGACGTCGCGGTGGTCGAGATCGGGCTGGGCGGCTCCTGGGACGCGACCAACGTCGCCGACGCCCGGGTCGCGGTGGTGACGCCGATCGCCATCGACCACACCCGGTTCCTGGGAACGACGGTCGAGGAGATCGCGGCCGAGAAGGCCGGGATCATCAAGGCCGAGTCGTACGGCGTGATCGCGCAGCAGCCGGTGGCCGCCGCGGAGGTGCTGCTCCGCCGCTCGGTCGAGGTCGGGGCCATCGTCGCGCGGGAAGGGCTGGAGTTCGGTGTGCTCGCCCGGACGCTCGCCGTCGGCGGCCAGGTCCTGACGCTGCGCGGGCTCGCCGGCGAGTACGACGGGCTGTTCCTGCCGCTGATGGGCGCGCACCAGGCGCACAACGCCGTGAACGCGCTCGCCGCGGTCGAGGCCTTCCTCGGCGGGGCGCACGCCGAGCGGGGCCGGCTGGACATCGACCTGGTCCGCGCGGCGTTCGCGGGCGTCACCTCGCCGGGGCGGCTCGAGGTGGTCCGCCGCTCGCCGACCGTGCTGCTGGACGCGGCGCACAACCCGGCCGGCGCGCGGGCCACTGCCGAGGCGGTGCAGGAGTCCTTCGGCTTCACCAGGCTGGTCGGCGTGTTCGCCGCGATGGCCGACAAGGACGTTCGGGGGATGCTGGAGGCGCTCGAGCCGGTGCTGGCCGAGGTCGTGGTCACGCAGGTCGGCTCGGCCCGCGCGATGCCGGCGGACGAGCTCGGCGGGCTCGCGGTCGAGGTCTTCGGCCCGGACCGGGTCGAGGTAACGCCGCGCTTGGACGACGCGATCGAGTCGGCGGTGTCCCTCGCGGAGGAGGCGGGCGACCTGGGCGGGGCGGGAGTTCTGGTCACCGGATCGATCGTCACCGTGGCCGAGGCGCGGACACTCCTCGTGACAGGCCCGTCGTGAGGGGTATCGCGGCGGCGATCCTGGTCTTCGAGGGGCTCGTGGTCCTCTTCGCCACTCTCGTCGCGCTGGACCTCAGCGACGTCGACGACTCCACCCTGTGGTGGGTCGGCGGCACGACGGCGGTGGCATGCGTGGTCGCGGCCGCACTGCTCCGGCACCGGTCGGGCTACGTCCTCGGGTCGGTGCTACAGGCGGTCGTGATCGCGGCCGGCGTGGTCGTACCCGCGATGTTCTTCCTGGGTGCCGTGTTCGCCGGCCTGTGGTTCTTCGCGCTGCACCTGGGCCGCAAGGTCGAGCGGCAGCGGAGCCCGGGATAGTGTCGCCGCCCGTGAGCGAGCGCACCCTGGTCCTGGTCAAGCCCGACGCCGTCCGCCGCGGCCTGGTCGGTGAGGTCCTCGGGCGGTTGGAGCGCAAGGGCCTGCAGATCGTGGCGATGGACCTGCGGACCGTCGACGGCGCGACCGCCGACCGGCACTACGCCGAGCACCTCGAGCGCGAGTTCTACCCGCCGCTGCGCGAGTTCATCACCTCCGGGCCGCTGGTCGCGGCCGTGCTGGAGGGCGACCAGGCCGTGACCGTGGTCCGAACGCTGACTGGAGCCACCGACGGCCGCGCGGCGGCCGCCGGCACGATCCGCGGCGACCTCTCGCTGTCAAACCGCGAGAACCTGGTCCATGCCTCGGACTCGGCCCAGTCCTCGGCCCGCGAGATAGCGATCTTCTTCCCGGGCCTCGAGGACACCGCCTGAGTAAATCTTTGGCCGGGAGCGAGCGCGAGTCCTCCATGAGGGGTGTCCGGGCGTCGATACGATGACCCGGCGCCCCCGCGGAGAAACAGCCGCGGACTCGCCTGATCAACCAGAACGCGACCCGGGAAGGCCCCGCATGGGTACCAACATGTCGTTCATCGGCCGGGACATGGCCGTGGACCTCGGCACCGCCAACACCTTGGTGTACGTCCGCGGCAAGGGCATCGTCCTGAACGAGCCGTCCGTGGTCGCGATCAACACCAACACCGGCGGCATCCTCGCGGTGGGCGCCGAGGCGAAGAAGATGATCGGCCGCACGCCGGGCAACATCGTCGCGATCCGGCCGCTGAAGGACGGCGTGATCGCCGACTTCGACACCACCGAGCGGATGCTGCGCTACTTCATCCAGAAGGTGCACCGCCGCCGCCACCTGGCCAAGCCGCGCATCGTCGTCTGCGTGCCGAGCGGCATCACCGGGGTCGAGCAGCGCGCGGTCAAGGACGCCGGCTACGCCGCAGGGGCGCGCAAGGTCTACATCATCGAGGAGCCGATGGCGGCCGCGATCGGCGCCGGCCTGCCGGTGCACGAGCCGACCGGCAACATGGTCGTCGACATCGGCGGCGGCACCACCGAGGTCGCGGTGATCTCGCTGGGTGGCATCGTGACCAGCCAGTCGATCCGCACCGGCGGCGACGAGCTGGACATGGCGATCATCACGTACGTGAAGAAGGAGTACTCGCTCATGCTGGGCGAGCGCACCGCGGAAGAGATCAAGATGGCGATCGGCTCGGCCTTCCCGGCGCCGGACGAGCCGCACGCCGAGATCCGCGGCCGCGACCTGGTCTCCGGCCTGCCGAAGACGATCGTGGTGAGCGCCGAGGAGATCCGCAAGGCGATCGAGTAGCCGGTCAACTCGATCGTGGAAGCGGTGAAGACCACGCTGGACAAGTGTCCCCCGGAGCTGTCCGGGGACATCATGGACCGCGGCATCGTCATCACCGGCGGCGGCGCTCTGCTCAAGGGCCTCGACGAGCGGCTCCGGCACGAGACGGGGATGCCGATCCACCTCACCGACCGGCCGCTGGACTCGGTCGCGATGGGCTCCGGCAAGTGCGTCGAGGAGTTCGAGGCTCTGCAGCAGGTGCTCATCTCCGAGCCGCGCCACTAGCTCCTCCGCGCCAACGGCGCGACCAGAGAAGGTCGACGTGAACAGGGACACACGGAGGACGCGGCTCCTGCTCGCGCTGCTCCTGGTCACGTCCCTCAGCCTGATCACCCTCGATTACCGCGCCTCCGACGGGGAGGGACGGTCGCCGCTGGACGGGCTGCGTTCGCTGGGCGCCGCGGTCTTCGGGCCCGTCGAGCAGGTCGCCGCCGCCATCGCCAGCCCGGTGGCAGACGCCGTCGACAACGTCACGAGCCTGGGTGAGGGCCGCGACGAGGCCGACCGGCTGCGCCGGCGGAACCAGGCGCTGGAGAGGCGGCTGCGCACCAGCGGGTTCGACCGCGAGCGGGTGGCAGAGCTGGACCGGCTGCTGCGCGTCGCGGGAGCCGGTCGCTACCGGACCGTGCCCGCGCGGGTCATCGCCATCGGCTCGGCGCAGACGTTCTCCTGGACGGTGACCATCGATGCAGGGACCCGCGACGGCATCCGCCCGGACATGACCGTCCTCAACGGTGACGGCCTGGTCGGCCGGGTCAAGACCGCCGGCCCGTCCACCGCCACCGTGCTGCTGGCGGTGGATCCCGAGTCCTCCGTGGGCGTGCGCCTCGAAGGGTCGATGGAGGTCGGATTCACGACCGGACAGGGGCTCGCCGACGGCGCCGGGCTGGACCTGCGGCTGCTGGACGGCCAGTCGAGCGTCGTCCGGGGCGATCGGCTGGTCACCTTCGGCTCGCAGGGTGCGACGCCGTACGTCCCCGGGGTGCCGGTCGGGGCGGTTCGTAGCGTGCAGGGCACGCCGGGGTCCCAGACCCGCACGGCCGTCGTCACGCCGTACGTCGACTTCACCGCCCTGGACCTGGTCGGCGTCGTCGTGGAG